>JAISFK010000065.1 GCA_031263625.1 Clostridiales bacterium | reverse complement strand
GCAGATCTGCATACATTTCAAGGGCAGCTCGACGCACAACGGCAACGCGGCCTACTCGAAGCTGCACCAGGACGCGGTTATGGAGGCGTGGGAGGCGGCGGGCAAGGCGAAGGGCTGACTCGGGCGCGAGCACGGGCGGTGGGCGGGCGAGTTGCGGGCCGGCTGGCTTGGCGCGAAGCGCTGGATCCGAAGCGCTGGCGGCGAAACACAGATCCGGGAACGCAAGCTGGGGCGCAGGCCCCGAAGCGCGGGCCGCAAAGCGGCTTCTCGCGGAATAGCCTGGGCGGGCGGCGCCCATGGGTTGCGACATGAAATCCGAATCGGCTGGCTCAAAGGCGGCGGCGGCGCCAAACGAAGAAACCGACGTGCTTGTGATCGGCGGCGGCCCGGCGGGCATGACCGCGGCAATAGCGGCCGCGCGCTCCGGCGCGCGCGCGATGGTCGCCGAGCGCATGGACAGGGTGGGCATGAAGCTGCTGGCGACGGGCAGCGGCCGGTGCAACCTGTCCAACACGTCTATAGAGGCGGAGCGCTACCACGGGAGCGGCGCTGGCGCGGCGTTTGACATTCTCGCGGCATACGGCAGCGAGTTCGCGGCGGATTTTTTTGGCGGGCTGGGCGTGCTGACCGTTGCGGAGGGCGGCGGGCGCGTCTACCCGAAAACGCGCATGGCCTCGACCGTTCTGGACGCGCTGCGGGCGGAGCTCGCGCATCTCGGGGTGCGCGAGCTCGTCGGCCGCGAGGCCGTGTCGATCGACGCGCGCGGCGGGCGCTTTCGCGTGGGCTTTTCGCCGGGCGGGCATGTCGCCGCTCGCAAGGTAATAGTGGCGGCGGGCGGCATGGCGTCCGCGTTTTTCGGATCGGACGGCAGCGGCTACGCCCTGCTGGAGCGCCTTGGGCACAGGCTCGCCGCCCCCGCGCCGGCGCTCGTGCAGGTCAGGCTGCGGGCGGGCGGGATCAAAGGGCTGAAGGGCCTGCGCGCGAACGCCCGGGCGAGCCTTGCGCGCGAGCGCGCGGGCGGCGCTGGCAGTTGCTGGAGTGGCGGTGCCGACGGTTGCCGTGACAATGGCGGTGGCGGCAAACTGGATGGCGACGCCGGTGCCGGCGCCGTCGGCGGGCTAACTGGCGGCGACATCGGGCGAGACGGGGCGGCGGGGACGCCGGAGGCCATTATAGCGGCGGCATGCGCGCCGGCAACTGCGGCTGTGGCTGCGGCAGCGGCATATGCGGCAACGGCATGCGCGGCGGCGGTTGCTCCTGCGGCGGCAAGGGCGGCGGCGCCCGATGCCGTGGCAGATGTCCTGTACGAGGAAATTGGCGAGGTGCTTTTCACGGATTACGGCATTTCGGGCATCCCCATTCTGAATCTGTCCGGCCATCTGGCGCCGCACATTTCGACGGCCGCCGCGAATGGCGGGCGGGCGGCGCCCGCCGGAGGGCCGGGCTCGCGCGCGGCTGGCCGGCAGCCGAGCGCCGCGCCGCTGCCGGCAGGATTCGCGCTCTATCTGGATCTGTTCCCGGAGCTTGGCGCGGGCGAGTTGCTGGCGCTGCTGCGCGGGCGCATATCCGAGCGCGGGGGCTACAGCCTGGAGCAGATACTGTCAGGGTGGATAAACAAGCGCTTCGTGCGCCCGATTGTCGCGAGCGCCGGCGCGATGGAGCGCGACGCGCGGGCTGCCATTCCGGATCCGTTCGCCGCCGCGCGGGCGCCGGCCTCGTCGCTTGGCGGGCGCGCCGTGGAGCTCGTGGCCCGCGCCCTGAAAAGCTGGCGGCACGAGATAGTCGGCGTGATGGGTTTCGACAGCGCGCAGGTCACATACGGCGGGCTTTTGATGGACGATTTTCACGCGGGCGCGCTGGAGTCGAAGCTCGTCCCCGGCCTGTACGCGGCCGGCGAAATCCTGGACGTGGCCGGGGACTGCGGCGGCTACAACCTGCAATGGGCATGGGCCAGCGGCTACGCGGCCGGGCGGAGCGCGGCGGCGGCCATCCGCGGGTGATGGCGCGCGCCTGTTGCATTGCGGGCGGCGGTGATATATACTTGTCCAGTGCGCGCCGCGCCCAATGCGCGCCGGCTTGCGGCCCAATCATACTCGTGCTCGATTGGAAATTCCGGCCGCAATTTGCGGTCGGACAGAGGAAACGAGTGTTACTGGCTCGCGTTAATGGAAAATTCAAATGCTCGTCAGTATATCAAAAATGCCAACGGAAGCGAGAGGTCGTTTTTGCCATGGAGAAGAAACCAGCGCTGGCGCTCTACAACACCCTGTCGAGGGAAAAAGAGCCGTTCGCCCCCATCGATGGGGAGCTCGCGCGCATGTACACGTGCGGCCCCACCGTCTACGATTTCGCGCACATCGGCAATCTGCGGTCGTACGTGTTCATGGACATCCTGCGGCGCGTTTTGAGCCGCAACGGCTACAGGCTGAAGCACGTCATGAACATCACCGACGTCGGGCACCTGGTTTCCGACTCGGACACGGGCCCCGACAAAATAGTGAAGGGCGCGCTGGAGCAGAACATGACGCCCTACGAGATATCCGAGAAATACGCGAAGGCGTTCATGGACGACATGGCGGCGCTCAACATAGGGCGCCCGGAGATCATCGCGAAGGCCACGGAGCACATACCGCACATGCTGGCGTTCGTGGAGCGGCTCGTGGAGAAGGGCTACGGCTACGAGATTTCGGACGGCGTGTACTTCGACATCGGCAAGTTCGGGCGGTACGGCAGGCTGTCCCGCGCGGACCTCGACGACCAGCTCGCGGGCGCGCGCGTCGGCGTGAACCCGGAGAAGCGGCACCCTGCCGACTTCGCGCTGTGGATCAAGGCGCCCAAGGAGCACATCATGCAGTGGCCCAGCAAATGGGGCATGGGATACCCCGGCTGGCACATCGAGTGCTCCGCGATGGCGCTGCACTATCTGGGGGAGGTGTTCGACATCCACACGGGCGGCGTCGATCACATCCCCGTGCACCACGAGAACGAGATCGCGCAGTCGGACGCGCTTATCGGCAGGCAGGCCGTCATGCGCTGGATGCACGGCGAGTTTCTGACGGTGGACAACGGGAAGATGTCGAAGAGCCTGCGCAACACGTACACGCTCGCCGATCTGCGCGCCAGGGGCTTCGAGCCGCTCGCGTTCCGCTATTTCTGCCTGAACGGGCACTACAGGAACAAGCTCAACTTCACTTGGGACGGGATGAAGTCCGCGGCCGTGTCGCACAGGCGGTTTCTGGAGGGGGCGCTGCTCCACAGGGGCGCGCCGGCCGACGGGGCCGCCGCGGCGGAGGCCGGCAGGCTCAGGGCGGAGTTCGACGCCGCCGCCAACGACGACCTGAACGTGCCCAAGGCGCTCGGCGTCGCGTGGAACGCCATAAGATACCCCGTCAAGTCGGACGCGATCTACGCGTTGCTCCTGGACATGGATTCCGTCTTTGGGCTGGGCGTAGGGAGCGGCGCCGCGCCGCAGCAGGCGGATTCGGAGCGGGGCGGCGGCGTCCCGGCCGACGCGGAGGCCCTGCTCGAGGAGCGCCGCGCCGCGCGCGAGGCCAAGGACTGGAAAAAGTCCGACGAGCTCCGCGACAGCCTGAAAGCGCTGGGCTATTCCGTAATCGACGCCAAAGACGGGCAGAGGCTGGAGCGCATATAGGGGTTGCCGCTTGGCCGCCGCCGAACTCTCACCGGGCCGCCACTTGGCCGCTACCGGGTTGCAACAGGGCCGCCACCGGGCTGCCACTTGGCCGCCGCCGAACTATCACCGGGCCGCCACTTGGCCGCTGCCGAACCACCACATGCCATCACCTGGCCGTCACGGCCTCGCCGCTCAGGATTTTGTTCATGTTGCGCATGGCGCACATGTTGCCGCACATCGTGCAGGCGTCCTTGATCGCGGAGGGCGCCTCGTCGTGGATCTGGCGCGCGCGCTCCGGGTCTATCGCCAGGCTGAACATCTTCTCCCAATCGACTTCCTGCCTGGCGCGGCTCATCTGGTCGTCTATGTCGCGGGCGCGCGGGATCTTCTTCGCTATGTCCCCCGCGTGCGCGGCGATTTTCGCGGCTATGATCCCGTCGTGGACGTCCTGCTCGCTGGGCAGGCGCAGGTGCTCGGCGGGCGTGACGTAGCACAGGAACGCCGCGCCGCTGGCCGCCGCGACCGTGCCGCCGATGGCCGACGTGATGTGGTCGTACCCCGGCGCGATGTCCGTCACCAGCGGCCCGAGCACGTAGTACGGCGCGCCGTGGCACAGCGCCTTCTGCAGTTGCACGTTGGCGGCGATCTGGTCAAGGGGCATATGCCCCGGCCCCTCGATTATCACCTGCACGTCCCTCGCCCACGCGCGCCGGGCCAGCTCGCCGAGGGTTATCAGCTCCTCGACCTGCGCGGCGTCGGAGGCGTCGTGGCTGCAGCCGGGCCGGCAGGCGTCCCCGAGGCTCAGCGTCACGTCGTATTCGCGGCATATGTCGAGCAGCTCGTCGTAGCGCTCGTAGAACGGGTTCTCCTGCCCGGTCATCTCCATCCAGGCGAACATGAGGGAGCCGCCGCGCGAAACGATGTTCGTGAGCCGGCCCCGGTTGCGCATGAAGCGGGCCGCCGTCGCCCTGTTCATGCCGCAGTGGACGGTCATGAAGTCAATGCCGTCCTCCGCGTGGGCCCTGGCGACCGCGAGCCACTCGTCCGCGGTTATGCCGGCCAGATCCTTGTCGTAGCGGACGAGCGCGTCGTAAATCGGCACGCTGCCGAGCGCCGCCCGGCACTCCGCGGCGAGCCTGCGCCGGAACGCGCGCGTGTCGCCGAACGTGCTCAGGTCCATGATGGCGTCCGCCCCCAGGCGCTCGGCCTCCCGGACTTTTCGCATCTCGACGTCAAAGTTGTGGCAGTCCTTCGAGGCGCCAAGGTTCACGTTGATCTTCGTGGAGAGCGCGCCGCCTATGGCCCTGGGGCGCCCCGCCGCGTGGCCGATGTTCTTGGGGATGACGGCCTGCCCCGCCCGGATCAGCTCGCGCAGGGCCTCCGGGTCCATGTGCTCGTCGCGCGCCGCGATTTCCATTTCGGGCGTGACGACGCCAAGCCTCGCGGCCTCCATCTGCGTGCTGTACGCCCTGCGCGGCGCGGTTGCGGGCGCGGGCGCGGTTTCGCCGTGCGGTTGAGCGGGCGCGGATGCCGACGCGGGCTTCTTGCGCGGTTGAGCGGGCGCTGGTGTGGGCGCCTGTGCCGGCGCGGGCGCGGATGCCTTTTGAGGCGCGGCCGCGCGGTTCGTTGCCATGTCCATTTCTTCCCTTCCGGCCCGCGAGCCCGGACGCATAATGCCCGTCCGGGGGCGCGGGCGCTCTTGTTTCCATTGTTATAGCATACTGGGGGCGAAAAGACAAGCGCCCGAAAGCCCGAAGCCCGAAAAGCGCGTGTGCGCCCGCGCGCCCGACAAGCCCGGCGAGTTCGGCGCGCGAGCAACATGTGCGCGATGTGCGCGCTCTCGACATGCGCTCGACGCGCGATCAACGTGCATCAACGCGCGATCAACGCGTTGCGCTCGACGCGCGCTCCAGCGTGCCGAGCATGCCGAACACGCTACGGGCACGCTGCGGGCATGCGCCGCCCTATTCCAAGCGTGCCGCAACATGTGGCGAATACAGCGCGAATATGCCACAAATATGCGTGGGCAAATATGCCACAAATATGCCGGCGCGATTCGCGGCAATATGGCCTATATAGATAAATGTGCGCAAATGGCAATAAAAAGCTTGACACATGGGCGCAAAGAACGTTAAAGTAGTTATACAGCAAAGGCGCTGTGGGTTTGTCCCGCAGCGCCTTTAATCTATCCATCAAAAGGAGCGAAAAGATGAGCAATCCTCTTGAAAGCTTTGGCAGCATGGTTTTTGGCGACCGCGCGAT
>JAISFK010000054.1 GCA_031263625.1 Clostridiales bacterium | reverse complement strand
TCGGACGAGATCGGGCGGTTCGCGCATCCAAAGGTGTCCATACTCGAAAACGGCCCCCTGCGCGCGCGGATCCGCGTCGAGCAGAGCTGGGGCGAGTCGCTGCTCAGGCAGGACTACAGCCTGCTGGCGGGCGCGAAGCGGATTGACGTGTCCGTGCGCATGGACGTCAGGATGGCGCACCGGCAGATCAAAATGTGCTTCCCGCTCGCGGCGCGGGGCGCCGTCCCCGTGTACTCCATGCCATACGGCTTCATCGAGAAATCCGCCGACGGGCTGGAGGAGCCATCGCAGCAGTGGGTTGCGGCGGCCTGCGCCGGCAAGCCGGCGTTCGCGCTGATAAATGACGGCAAGTACAGCTTCTCCATGAAAGGCGGCGCGCTGCGCATGGTCGCGGTCCGCACGCCCGGATACGCGGACCATTTCGGCGAGCGGGACGGGCAGATGGAATACACTGACCAGGGCATAAGCGAGTTCAGGTACTCCATGCTCCCGTGCTGCGGCAGCTATGCCGAAATTGTCCGGGAGGCGCGGCTGCTCAACCAGCCGCCGGAGTTTGTCGTGGAAACGTACCACGAGGGCGCCCTGCCCGCTTCATGGTCGGGCATTGGCATATCCAGCCCGAACGTGATCGCCGAGGCGCTCAAGCGCTCGGAGGCCGACGACGGCTACGTGCTGCGCCTGTTCGAGGCGGCAGGCGAGCCGGCGGCGGGCGTATGCGTGGACTGCCCCGCCGCTGGCAGATCGTTTGCCTGCTCATTCGGGCCGCAGGAGATCAAAACGGTGCTGCTGCCGGACGACGCGGCGGCGCCCGTCGCCGAGCTGCTCATAACCGAGCTGGGCGCATACGGCGGCGGGGAGCTTTAGCAACTTCGGCGGCTTTAACAGCTTTAACAACTTTAGCAGCTTTGGCAACATTAGCAACTTTAGCAAAAATGGGGGGCTGGCGGCGAGATGGCAGATGGAAAAGGCGGGATTGGCGAAATTAACGAGGCCGATGGGATCGAGGAGTTCCGCGAGCGGGCCATACATCTGGACGGCACGCTCGCGTCGGGCCAGACATTCGCGTTCGTCCCGCACAATGGCGGCTATCTGGGCATCGCCGGCGAAAAGCCCGTGTGGGTGTCCGAGGCGGGCGGCGCGCTCACCGTCAGATGCCGGCGCGGCGACGCGCCGTTCTGGCGCGGGTACTTCGACCTGGACAGGCAGTACGGGGATCTGCTGGAGCCGTTTGCCCGCTCGGATCCGATGCTCGCGGCCTGCGCGCGCGCATACCCCGGCATGAAGCTGCTGCGCCAGCCCGTCTGGGAGGCCGTCAACGAGTTCATCATATCGGCCAACAACAACCAGAAGCGCATTGAGAGGATATACCGGGGCATCTCCGCGAGATTTGGCCGCCTGGTCGAATGGGAGGGGCAGGCGCTCCACGCGTACCCGTCGCCGCAGGCGCTGGCGGCCGCGCCGGTTGAGGCCCTGCGCGAGCTGGGCGCGGGATACCGCGCGCCGTACCTGGCCGAAACCGCGAGCATGATCGCGGGCGGCTTCCCGCTCGATCTGGACGCGATGGGCTACGACGACGCGCTGAAGCACCTCATGCGGCTGCGCGGCGTCGGCGAGAAAGTCGCCGACTGCGTGCTGCTATTCTCGACGCGCCACGGCCGCGCGTTCCCGGTGGACGTGTGGATGGAGCGGGTCATGACGGAATGGTACGGCGAAACCGGCTCGCGCCACGAGCTCAAGCGCGCCGCGCAGGAGAAGTACGGCGAGCTCGCGGGCATAGCCCAGCAATACCTGTTCCACGGCGCGCGCACCGGCATAGGCAAGGGCGACGGCATCGGCAACGACGGCAACAGTAACAGTAGCAGTAGCAGTAGCAACGACGGCAGCGACGGCAACATCGGCACGGCGGCGACGGCATCGGCAACGGCGGCGACGGCAACGACAGCGGCGACAGCGGCTACGGCAATAGCAACAGCAACGGCAACGACAGCGGCGACGGCGGCCCGCCTAAAATAGGCGGCCGCCGCCCCCGCGCCGCAACTCGCGCGCTGTAATGCCATATTGCGCCCCGCGCCAGCCGCAGCGCGCGGCGGCCTCGCGCGCCGCAACTTGCCACGCCTTGCCGGCCACGAGCGCCGGCTTCCGCTGCCGGCCGCCCGCGCCAGCTTCCGCTGCCAGACTCCCGCTCCCGCGCCCCCGCAACGCCGCCGCCCATGCGGCCTGGCTATGCGGCCGGCTATGCGTTGACGCGCTCGTAAGCCTCTTTGACGCACTGCTCGAAACTCTTGAGCACATAGCCGATATCCTCGAGCGAAACCGTGAGCGGCGGCAGGAACCTGAACACCGCCGGGTTGTTTATCGTGTGCATGACCTGGACGCGGAATGTGTCAATCAGCTCGTTGTTGATGGGATCCGCGAAGTAGTCGCTGTATCCCTCCTTGAACCTGTCCGGGACCTCGCACGTCTCAAGCCCGATCATGAGGCCCATGCCCCTGACTTCCTTGATAATGCCGGGATACCTGCCCTGAACCTCGCGCAGCTTGCCCATGAAGTACTCGCCCTTTTCGGCGGCGGCCTCTATGAGCTTGTTTTCGTACAGATACTGCAGCGTGGCCAGGCCCGCGGCGGCGCCCAGGCTGTTTTCCTGGTATGTCGCCGTGTGCTGCCAGCACGTTTCCTCGCTGCCGTATGCCGCCTCGTAGACATCCTCCTTGCAGATGTAGCCGCCCGCCGGGATCATGCCGCCGGAGAAGCCCTTGGCGTAGACGAGCACGTCCGGGATCACGCCCTCGTAGTCGCAGACCCACAGCTTGCCGCTCCTGCCGCAGCCGCACTGGATCTCGTCGGCCACCATGATCGCGCCGTACTTGTCGCACAGCTCGCGAACCTTCGTCAGATAGCCCGCCGGCGGGACCACGATGCCGCCCTCGCCCTGAATCGGCTCGACGAAGAAGGCCATGTACTCGCCCTTCTTCAGCGCCTCCTCCAACGCGGCGGCGTCGCCGAACGGCACCCAGTCAACCATCTCCATCAGCGGGTGCTGGTACATGCGCCAAAATTCCTTGCCGCCGACCGAAACCGCGCCGGTCGTCTTGCCGTGGAACGCATTTACGCACGACAGTATCCTGGTCTTGCCCTCTTTCTTCCGCGAGGCGAGCTTCACGAGCTTGATCGCCGCCTCGATGGCCTCCGCGCCGCCCGTGGCGGTTCCCATCTTCGTGAGCTGCCCGCCCGGCGACAGAACCGCCATGTCGTGGGCGAACGCCGACGCCAGGCTGTGGTACGCCACGACCCCGATCATCTGCTGCTTCGCCTTGTAGACCTTTTCGAGCTGCTCCCATATGAATGGGTTGTTGTTGCCGACCGAGCACACCCCCACGGCACCGATGAAGTCGTAGTGCGTGTTCCCGCTGCCGTCGGTCAGCCTCGCGCCGTCCGCCTTGACGAAAAATTTGCAGTCGCCGAGGATGGTGCGCGTTTTGTTCAGGTGCCTGTGCTGCATGTCTTTCGTCGTCTGCTCGTCGAATCCGAGCGCGTCGTCAACAGTATAAAAATCCTTGACGACATCCTTTATGCCAGCCATTGAATATCCTCCCGCTCTAAGCCGTAGCGTATTTTAACTCCGGAAATCATTTTAGGCCCGGCGCGGGAAATAAAATAGGAAAAAACAGAAATGCCCGCGCCGTCAGCGGAACAGGGGGCTGGCGACGACGGCCCGGACGATCTCCGCCAGCGCCGAGTCGGTGTCCATAATCTCCGCCGCACGACTTTTAGCTTTTTGGGACATTTCCGCGTAAAACCCCCTGTCGGCCGCGTATCGGGCGATCTGCGCCCGCATGGCCTCGTATGACTCCACGCAAAAATCCGGCCCGGCGCCGACCGCCACGTCCCCGTGCGCCAGCGTGACGGCGGGCAGGCCCTTGAACATGGCCTCGGCCACAGAAGAACCACCGCCGGCCCGCAACGGGTTGACGTACAGGTCGCAGACCTCGCACACGGCCAGCATGTCCTG
>JAISFK010000009.1 GCA_031263625.1 Clostridiales bacterium | reverse complement strand
GAGCCCGCCTCCCCGGACGGGCCCGAAGCCACCGACGCGCCCGGCTTGACCGCCGCGCCCGGCGAATCCGGCGCTTCAGGCGGGCCCGCGGCGTAGTAGGGCATGCGGCATATAGCGCGAGGAGCTCGTTTGCAGATGGAAATTGAATCCTATCTTGGCAACACCCTCACAGGGGACGCACGAAAAAGCGCAACTGCTTTCTTTGAGTATCTGTCAGATTGCGGCTTTCAACTTGAGCGCGGGCAAGGCTATTGGGCGGACAAACTTTACTGGACGGTCAAGCATAAAGGCGAATATATCTGCTTCATTTTGATTAACGGCGGCGAGGATAAGACCGAGCCTGTCGGTTGGGTCATTTGGATGGACAGCGGCAGAACAGGCCGTTTTGCGGATAATATACCCGATGAGCGCACGAAAGAAATCGCCTTGAAGCACATTGACATTTGCGGCAACTGCGGCGGCTGCGATAAGCCAGGAGGAAGCCGCAAGACGATATTCGAGAAAGAATTTGACAACGTCTGTATCACGCCTATGCGATTTGACAATCCCGATGCCGAAACGGTCGAGTGCGTGAAAAGGCTGGTGGGGCTTGTGTGCAGTTTTTCTCATTATCTATAAGTAAACTTGGCAACCACGGTCGAGCATCCCGACGTGGTTGCCGCTATCGAAAGGGGCCGGCAGCGCATATGCTGCCGGCCCCCCTCGCGCGCCGCCCCATTGGCGGGCGGCTTTGGCCGGCGCGCCCCGCCGCGCGCCGGCCTTGCCCGCTCTCTGCTACCTGAACAGCGAGTTGTTGAGTATGAACGCCGCGAACACTATCGAAACCATCGACAGCAGCTTTATCAGTATGTTGATGGACGGGCCGGACGTGTCCTTGAACGGGTCGCCGACCGTGTCGCCGACAACGGCCGCCTTGTGGTTGTCGGAGCCCTTGCCGCCCAACGCGCCGCCCTCGATGTACTTCTTCGCGTTGTCCCAGGCCCCGCCGCTGTTGGACATCATGATGGCGAGCAGGAAGCCCGTGACTGCGGCGCCGGCGAGCATTCCGGCTATGCCGTTCGCGCCCAGCAGCAGCCCGACGAGCACGGGCGCCACGACGGCGATCAGCGCCGGAACCAGCATCTCCTTCTGCGCGCCCTTCGTGCAGATGTCCACGCACGTCGCGTAGTCAGCCTCCGCCTTGCCCTCCATCAGCCCCTTTATCTCCCTGAACTGGCGCCGAACCTCGAGCACTATGCTCTGCGCCGCGCGCCCGACGGCCTGCATCGTCAGCGCGGTAAACAGGAACGGCAGCATGCCGCCTATGAACAGCCCTATGAGCACGGGCGGGTTCGTGATGTTCAGGTTGATCGTGAAGTCGATCGCCTTGCCCGCCGCCGCCGCCTTTTCCATCAGTATCCTGATCTCGTCCTGGAACGCGGCTATCAGCGCGAGCGCCGTCAGCGCCGCCGAGCCTATCGCGAAGCCCTTGCCCGTGGCCGCCGTCGTGTTGCCGAGCGAGTCGAGCGCGTCCGTGCGCTCGCGCACGACCTCCGGCAGATCCGCCATCTGCGCGATGCCGCCCGCGTTGTCCGCTATCGGGCCGTATGCGTCCGTCGCCAGCGTGATGCCCAGCGTGCTCAGCATCCCGACGGCCGATATGCCGACGCCGTACAGGCCCAGGTTAAAGTTGGCCCCGCCGCCGGACAGGTAGTAGCTCGCGAGCACCGAGGCCGCGACTATGAGCAGCGGCACGACCGTTGACAGCATGCCCAGCGACAGGCCGCCGATTATCACGGTGGCCGGCCCCGTCGTGGACGTGTTCGCCAGGTTCTTGGTCGGTTTGTAGGAGTCGGACGTGAAGTACTCCGTCACGAACCCGATGAGGTTCCCCGCGACGAGCCCGCTCAGTATCGCGAAGTACACGCCGATGTGCTCCATGCCGAGTATGCCCCACACGAGGAAGAACGCCACGACCGCTATGATGATCGAGCTGCTGTACACGCCGCGCCGCAGCGCCCGCAGAAGCGCGGACTGCTCGGCCTTCTCGCCCGTCCGGACGAAGAACGTGCCGAGGATGGACGCGAAGACGCCGATGGCGGCCATGATCATCGGTATGGTGACGCCCTTGATCCCGAAGCCCGCCGCTATGCCGAGCGCGCTCGTCGAGAGGATGGATCCGACATACGACTCGTACAGGTCGGCGCCCATGCCCGCGACGTCGCCCACGTTGTCGCCCACGTTGTCCGCTATGACGGCCGGGTTGCGCGGGTCGTCCTCCGGTATGCCCGCCTCGACCTTGCCGACGAGATCCGCGCCCACGTCGGCCGCCTTCGTGAATATGCCGCCGCCGACGCGCGCGAACAGGGCCATGCTGCTCGCGCCCATGCCGAACGTGAGCATCGTGCTCGTCACATCCTGCATCCTGGCCGCCTCCTCGACGCCCCTGAAGAACCAGTTGAGGAAGTAGAACCACACGCTGATGTCGAACAGGCCGAGGCCGACCACGACAAGCCCCATGATGGCGCCGCTGGAAAAGGCTATGCGCAGGCCCTTGTTCAGGCTTGAAATGCACGCGTGGGCCGTGCGCGCGTTCGCGTATGTCGCGACCTTCATGCCGATGAAGCCGGACAGGCCCGAGAAGAACCCGCCGGTCAGGAACGCGAACGGCACGAATATCGTCAGATAGCCTGCCAGCGCCATGACCAGCAGCACTACGAACACGACGGCGAAAAATATCGCGATGCCCGTGTACTGCCGCTTCAGGTAGGCGTTCGCGCCCGTCCTGATGGACAGCGCGATCTTCCGCATCTGCGGCGACCCCTCGTCATTTTTCATGAGCGAGTAGGCAAACCAGCCCGCGAACGCGAAAGCCAACACGGCGCTGATCGGTGCTAGGAACAAAAGCGTCACAAAAAACTCCCCTTTCAATTAATAATGTAATATGGAACGCGCGAAAACAAAGCAGGCGGGGCGCGCCCGCCGCGCGCGGAAAGCATGGCCCGGCCTCCGCTCGCCCGCAAATTTTCGCCATGATAATACTAATACTTATCCGCGCGAAATTCAATAGTTTATCGCCAATTTATCGCCAATTTATTGCCAGTTTATCGGGCCTTTGCGAATCTTTACGCAAAATTTACGCGAATTTGCGCGAAGCCATGCGAGCTTGCGCGAATCTTCGCGCCCGCTTTATATGCAGTTTATACATCATATGCCTCACGCCTGCCTTATGTAGCGCAGGATGTCCCTGGGCTTGGGCGCGTTGCCGTACAGCATGACGCCGACGCGGTATATCTTCGCGCTCACCCAGCCGGAGCAGAACACGTAGGCGCAGTTGAGCGCGATCGCGGCGAGCACCTCGTAGAGCGGCACCTCCGTCATGCACACCCGCACGAACATCACCATGGGCGAGAGGAACGGCACGAACGAGCACACGGTGACATACGGGGCGGACGGCATGGCCATCCCGGCCATGGACACCATGAACGTGGCGACGACGAGGATCATCGGGAGCGTCGCCACGGCGCCGGCGTCCTCCATGCGGCTGACGGTCGAGCCCATCGCGGCGTAGATGAACGCATACGAGAAGAAGCCGAGCAGGAAGAACGCGACGGCGTAGACCATGATCCCCGCGGAAAACGTGGCGCTGATGATTCCGGCTATCTCCGGGGACAGCCGCTCCCAGCTGCGCATGTTGGCGCCCAGCGACGCGGCGGCGCAGAGCATGACGGCGCAGAACTGCGTGAGCCCGGCGCAGCCCGTGCCGAACACCTTGCCGAACATCAGGCGCAGCGGCTTCGCCGACGTTATGAGCAGCTCCATCGCCTTGGAGGACTTCTCCGTCACGACGGACACGAGCGTGTACTGCCCGTACATGATGGTGGTTATGTAGAGCAGGAACACGAGCGCGTAGGCGATCCAGTAGTTCTGCATGAAGTCCTTGCCGACCGTGACGCGCTCGCCCGACGCGGCCGCGCCCAGTATAGCGCCGATCTCCGGCTGCGACAGGCCGGCCGCCGCCAGCGCCTCGCCCCGGTAGGCCGCCAGAACCATCTCGCTCGCGGGCGTCCAGCTGCTGCTGCTGGCCGCGGCTATGCTCTCCTGCATCTCGTAGAGCGTGAAGTCCAGCCCGTCCACCGCCAGGGCCATCGAAAGCTCCCCGCCCTCGATCCTGCCCTCCACGCCGTCGAGCGAGCCGACCCGCTCCCATTCAAAGGCCGGGAGGTAGCTCTCCAGAAGCTCGTCGCTGAGCGAGCCGCCCGCGTCCAGCAGCGCGGCCTTTTTCACCTCCCCGGAGCCGTCGCCGCCGGCATCGCCCTCGCCCTCGCCCTCGCCGTCCCTGCCGCCCCCGCCGCCGCCGGCAATGCCGTCGAATATGCCGCCCCGCCCGCCAAACATGCCGCTGGCCAGCCCGGCAATGGTCGGGAAGCTGCCGCCCAAGATGACGACGAGCAGCAGGATCGCGGTCATGACGATGTACGACTTGCTGCGTACGTAGTTGAGATACTCGAACTTGAACACCGTCCTAAACTGCCTCATCCGCTTCGCCCGCCTTTTCCACAAAAATTTCCTCGAGCGTCGGCTCCACGACCGAAAAGGCGTCGAGCCCGGCGCCGCTCTGCGTGATCAGCGCGAGCAGCCGCCCGCGGTCGCGCTCGTCGCGCAGAGTCGCCAGCGTCCCGCGCGGCGTGTCCTCCGCCGAAGCGAGCAGCGCGCCCGCCTCCGGCTGCGCCAGGGCGCCCCTGAGCGCCCCCTCGGCGCCGTCCTCCGGCGATATGAGCATCCGGTTGCGCGGGTACGAGCGCTTGATGGCCTTGAGGTTCCCGGCGAGCACGACCTGCCCCTTGTCTATCATGCAGATCTCGTCGCAGAACTCCTCCACGTGCGACATCTGGTGGCTTGAGAATATGACCATGCGCCCGCCGCGCGCGAGCTCCGTGACCAGCTCCTTCAGAATCCGCGCGTTGACGGGGTCCAGCCCGGAGAACGGCTCGTCCAGGATCACGATCTCCGGGTCGTCTATGAGCGCGGCGGCGAGCTGAATTTTCTGCTGGTTGCCCTTTGACAGCGTGTTGAGCTTCTTCTTGTAGTATTCGCCCGCGTCGAGGCGCTCGAGCAGCTCGACGGACCTGCGCCGCGCCGCCGACGCCGCCATCCCGCGCAGCTGCCCGATGTACGCCATCTGGTCGGCGATCACGCACTTGGGGTACAGCCCGCGCTCCTCCGGCAGGTAGCCCAGGCGCGCGCCGGAGCGGCCGGGCGGCTCGCCGTCGATCGCCACCGAGCCGGAGTCGGCCGGGAACAGGCCCATGATGACGCGGATGGTCGTGGTCTTGCCGGAACCGTTGCGCCCTATGAGCCCGTATGTCGCGCCGCTCCGCACGGAAAAGCTGATGTCGCGCAGGACGTGGTTGTCGCCGAATGATTTGTTGATTTTGTCAACGACAAGCTCCAATTTGATACCTCCTTGATACCTCCAAAATGCTTAGCCCGGCTCCGGCGCAGCCTGGCCCAGCTCAGCCCAGTCTGGCGCATCCCAGTCTAGCGCAACCTGGCCCAGTCAAGTTCGGCACAGCTCGGTCTGGTTCGGCCCAGTCTGGCGCAGCCTAGTCCAGCACAGTCCGGCGCAACCCGGCCCAGTCCAGCGCTGTCTGGTTTGGCCTGGCGCAGTCCAGTCCGGCATAGCCCGGCCCGGCCAACGCGGGAACCACATACATTCTATCCAATTGCGGGGCGATCATCAAGCGGTTTTTGAGCGAGATCCGGATCTCGTCTCACGCCGCGCCCGCCGCGCTTCCCGGAACTCGCGCCCGGAACTCTCTCGGAACTCTCGCTTCTCGAATCGCGCCCTATTTATGCTGCGTTTAAATTCTCGGATTATAATTCGGATCACAGCAGCCCAATATTGTTATATTAATGTGAATTTAATCAATTTGCCGTGCATGGCGCCCGGCGGTTGTGATATGATGATGTGTGCTGGGGGATGATCGCAAGCATGTTCGGATACATCGTCACAAATCGCAAGACGCTTTCCAAGGACGAGCTCATGCGCTACAAATCGGCCTACTGCGGGCTGTGCAGGCAGCTGAGGCTCTCATATGGCAACGCCGGCCGGTCGGCGCTGTCATACGACCTGACGTTTGTGGCGCTCCTGCTGTCCTCGCTGTACGAGCTGCCGGAGGAGGCGGGCTTCGAGCGCTGCTTCGCCCGGCCAGCGCGCCGCCACCCGTACATCGCGACGGAGGCCACGGCATACGCCGCGGACATGAACGTCCTGCTCGCGTACTACCAGGCCCTCGACGACTGGAACGACGACCGCAGCCAGGCGGCGCTCGGCAGCAGCAGGCGGCTCGGCGAGTTCCTGCCGGGCATCGAGGCCAAGTGGCCCGACCAGTGCGCGAACACGGCGCGGTGCATGGCGGAGCTGGCGGAAATCGAGAAGGGCAACGAGCTGAACCCCGACGTCCCGCTGAACTGCTTCGGCCAGCTGATGGGCGGCCTGCTCGCGTGGCGGCAGGACGGCCGCGCGGACAGCCTGCGCAAGATCGGGGCGGCGCTGGGCCGGTACGTGTACCTGCTGGACGCGAACAACGACTTGACGGCGGACATCCGGAAGGAGCGCTACAACCCGCTCATAGCGTTGCTCCGCGCGGATTTCAAGCCGCTGCTGACGCTGATGATCGGGGAGTGCACGGCGGAGTTCGAGAGCCTGGGCCTGTCCCGCGACATACACCTGCTGCGCAACATCCTGTATTCCGGCGTGTGGCTCAGGTACAGGCCAAACCCGCACCACGGGGGCGCTGGCGGGGGCGCGGATGCGTGAGGCGCGCCGGCGCGGGGCGGCTGGCGCAACGTCGGCTGGCGGCGGCTGGCGGCGGCTGATTTCGGACGGTGCGCGGGCGCTGGCAGTGTTGCGGGCAAACGCGTGTGACGGCGGCCTGCGCTGGAGCGGCTGATGCCGTAACGGCGGTGCGCATCCGCAGCGGCGCTGGCTCGACGGCCGGTTTCGTCCGGCGAGCAGTGCCAGGCGGCGGCCGGTTTCGTCCGGCGGGCGGCGCCGGGCGGGGACACTTTTGTTTTCGGAGGTAATTGAGCCAAGATGACTGATCCATACGCGGCGCTGGGCGTCAGCCAGACTGCTTCAGAGGAAGAGATAACGCAGGCGTACAGGAAGCTTGCGAAAAAATACCATCCGGACATGAATCGGAACGACAAGTCCGCCGAGAAGCGCATGCAGGAGATCAACGCCGCGTATGAGCAGATAAAGCGCCAGAAGGCGGGCGGCGGCGACGGCGACGCGCGCCAGCCGGCCAGCGGCGGGCGCGGATACGGCTACGGCTCGGCGGGCAGGCCGGGCGGCGGCCAGCCGGGCGGCCCGTATGCCCAGTGGGACTCGCGCGGCGACGCCTGGGATCCGTTCGGGGATTTCTTCGGCGGCGCGTGGGGAAGGCAGTCGCAGCAGCGCGGGCAGGCCGGCAGCCCGTACATGCAGGCCGTGCGCAACTGCGTCGTCAACAGCCGGTTCGCGGACGCCATAAACCTCCTGTCCTCCATCAGCGAGCGCAGCGCGGAGTGGTATTTTTACAGCGCGATAGCGAACGCGGGCCTCGGGAACCGCGTGACCGCGCACAGCCACGCGCGGGAAGCCGTCGAGATGGATCCGTTCAACGAGGAGTACCGCTCTTTTCTGGCGCAGCTGGAGCGCGGCGGCGACGCCTACAGGCAGACGGGGCA
>JAISFK010000521.1 GCA_031263625.1 Clostridiales bacterium | reverse complement strand
TACAGGGTGAACTCGCGCGGCGCGTTCAACGTGCCGCAGGGCAGGTACGCGCGCCCCGCCATATGCGACGAGCGCAACCTGCTCGCCGCGTCCGAGGCGCTGCAGGGCGCGGAGATCGTATGCGCCGGCTACGCGGAGTCGCGCCGCTTCATCGACGGGCGCACCTTCGCGTATTTTGACCCGCCGTACCGCCCGCTGAGCGCGACGGCGAGCTTCACGCGCTATGCCGAGGGCGGCTTCGGCGACAGGGAGCAGGCGGAGCTCGCCGCCTTCATAGACGAGATGAGCGAGCGCGGCGCGTTTGTCCTCGCGAGCAACAGCGATCCGAAAGGCGCGATCGGAGGCGCGGTCGCGAGCGGGGGCGAGATCGATGACGGAGGCGCAGGCGAGGAGGGAGGCGCGGGCGACGATTTTTTCGACCGCCTGTATTCGCGGCACGCCATCTCGCGGATAAGCGCGGGCCGCGCCATAAACTCGGACGGCGCGGCCCGCGGGAAAGTCAGCGAGCTGCTCATTTGCGGCGCCCCCCGGCCCGCCGCGCGCCAGCCCGGCGCCCGTCAGTCCAGCGCCCGTCCGTCCAGCGCCCGCCAGCCAAGCCCCCGCTGAAATCGGCGCCCGCCAAAGTTGGCCCGCGGGAAGGTCAGCGAGCTGCTCATTTGCGGCGCCCCCCGGCCCGACGCGCGCCAACCCTAGCGCCCGCCAGCCCAGCGCCCGCCAGCCTGGCGCCCGCCAGCCGAGCCCCAGCTGAAATCGGCGTCCGCCAGATCCGGCCAGCGGGGAATCGAACACGAGTATATCTGCGTAGCCAATTCTGATTGATGGCTTATCAAAAAGCATCAAAAGCACTGATACCCTTGCCGTTCGCATTTCTGGACAATTTCGCAAAAATTCGGTAGAATAACAGCATGGCGAAAAAATGCCGCCAATATGCCATGTATTCACGCGGCTTAAACCACAGGGCGCCGCACAAGTTGCGACGCCGCGTTTGCGGCGCGCGGCCCGGCTGCGGCCGCGCGTGGGGGCCGCGCGCCACCCGGCTGAGCGGTCCGGTTGCCCCTGGGCGGGGCGCAAGGCGCGCGCGCCGGCATGACTGGCGCCTGCGCGATGGAGGAGAGTGAATGTCAGACAACAACGATGCCGTACAGCGGGTAGTGCCCGTCGATATCGAGTCGGAGATGAAAAAGTCGTTTATCGACTACGCCATGAGCGTCATCGCCGACCGCGCGCTGCCCGATGTGCGAGACGGCCTGAAGCCCGTCCACCGGCGCATCCTGTACGCGATGGCGGGGCTGGGCTATACCCCCGACAAGGCGTACCGCAAGTGCGCGTCCACGACCGGCGAGGTGATGGGCAAGTACCACCCGCACGGGGACTTGGCGATATACGACAGCCTCGTGAGGATGGCGCAGGATTTCTCGCTGCGCCACATGCTCGTGGACGGGCACGGCAACTTCGGCTCCCGCGACGGGGACCCGCCGGCGGCACAGCGCTACACGGAGGCGCGCCTCTCGAAGATAGCGATGGAGATGCTCGCGGACATAAACAAGAACACGGTCGATTTCAAGCCCAACTACGACGACCACGAGATGGAGCCCGTCGTGCTCCCGTCCCGATTCCCGAACCTGCTCGTGAACGGCTCGTCCGGCATAGCGGTCGGCATGGCGACGAACATCCCGCCGCACAACCTGGGCGAGGTCATCGACGGCGTGATCATGGCGATCGACAACCCCGGCGTGACCATCGACGAGCTGAACAGGGTCATAAAGGGGCCGGACTTCCCGACGGCGGGCGTGATCGTCGGCAGGCAGGGCATACGCGAGGCGTACAGGACGGGGCGCGGCCGGATAGTCACGCGCGCGCATACGGAGATAGAGTCCATATCCGAGAGCCAGCAGCGCATCATCGTGAAGGACCTGCCGTACCAGGTGAACAAGGCCAGGCTCATAGAGCGCGTCGCGGACCTCGTGAAGGAGAAAAGGCTCGAGGGCATCTCGGACATAAACGACGAGTCGGACCGCACGGACGCCGTGCGCATAGTCATAAAGCTGAAGCGCGACGCGAACGCGGGCGTCGTGCTGAACCAGCTGCTGAAGAACACGCAGCTGCAGGAGGTGTTCAGCGTGAACATGCTCGCGCTGATCCAGAACGACGACGGCAAGTACCTGCCGGCCGTCGTGAACCTGCGCCAGGCCATCGACCACTACATACGCCACCAGAAGGAGGTGGTGTCGAGGCGCGTGGCGTTCGACCTCGAGCGCGCGGAGGCCCACGCCCACATACTGGAGGGTCTGAAAAAGGCCATCGACTTCATCGACGAGGTCATCGACATAATCCGCACGTCAAATAGCATACCGCACTCGAAGGAGCGGCTGATGGGGCGCTTCGAGTTCAGCGAGCGGCAGGCGCAGGCGATTGTCGATTTGCGTCTGGGCAGGCTGTCCGGCCTGGAGCGCGAGAAGCTTGAGGAGGAGCTCGGGGAGGTTCTGGCCAAAATCGGCCATTTCCGCGAGATCCTGGCGAACGAGCCGCTGCTGCTCGGCATTGTCAAGGACGAGATGAAGGAGATCCGCGCCAAGTACGAGGACGGCCGGCGCACGGAGATCATCGACGACGAGGGCGACTTCGAGATGGACGACCTGATAGCGGAGGAGGAGAGCGTGATCACGCTGACCCACTTCGGCTACATAAAGCGCCAGCCCGTGTCGGCGTACAGGAGCCAGAGGCGCGGGGGCAGGGGCATCGCGGGGCTGTCCACGCGCGAGGAGGACTTCGTGGAGACGCTGTTCACGACGTCCACGCACAACATTTTGCTGTTTTTCACGAACAAGGGGCGCGTGTACAGGCTCAAGGCGTACCAGCTGCCGGAGGCGGGCAGGCAGGCCAAGGGGACGGCCATCGTCAACCTGCTCGAGCTGGGCAGCGGCGAGCGCGTCGAAACGATCATCCCCATTGGCGAGTTCAAGCCGGGCGAGTACCTCGTGCTCGCGACGAAGAACGGCTTCATAAAGAAGACGGACATAATGGAGTACGAGAACATCCGCAGGGGCGGGCTGACCGCGGTGACGCTGCGCGACGGCGACGAGCTTGTCGGCGTGAGGAGCACGGACGGCTCGCTGGACGTGATCCTCGTCACGAAGCGCGGCATGAGCATACGCTTCAACGAGTCGGGCGCGCGCCCGATGGGCAGGATCGCGATGGGCGTGACCGGCATGAGGCTGTCGGAGGGCGACAGCGTGGTGGGCATGGCGGCCTACATAGAGGGCACGAACCTGCTGATCGTGACGGAGAACGGCTTCGGGAAGCGCACGGAGCTGTCGGAGTACCGCGTGCAGTCCAGGGCGGGCAAGGGGATCCGCACGTACAGGCTCACGGAGAAGACCGGGCTGATCGCGGGCATGAAGCTCGTCGGGGACGACGACGACGCGATCATCATCAGCAGCGACGGCACGATCATACGCATACCGGTCACGTCGATAAGCGTGATAGGCAGGACGACGCAGGGCGTCAGGCTCATGCGCACCGCCGAGGGCGACCGCGTGGTCGGGCTCGCGCGCATCGTGAAGGTGGAGGGCGAGGCGGACGACGCCGACGCCGACGCAGAGGGCGACGCGGATGGAGAGGCGGACGCCGCGGACAGGGTTCTGGATGTTGCCGATGTTGCCGATGCTGATGATGGCGACAGCGCGGGCGGCGCCGAGGGAGAAGCGGACGCCGCGGACGGCGACGCGGACGGCGCCGAAGGTGATTTGGGCGACGCCGAGGGCGATGCCGATGACGATGCGGGTGGCGCTGACGGCGATTCGGGCGACGAAGCGGGTGGCGCCGACGGCGATGCGGGTGGCGCTGACGGCGATTCGGGCGATTCTGGCGACGCTGGCAGCGCTCCCGACGAATCCGGCGATTCCGGCGGCACAGGCGCCAGCGGCGAACAAGATGGCACAGACGAAGAACTTGGCGAATCTGGCGATTCCGGCGGCGAGCCGCCCGTGCGCGACGAATCCGGCGAAATATAAAGATATTCGGAGCAATGGCGAGGATCGGCAAGATATGCCGCCGCCAATCGCGAAAAACGCAATATGCGGATTAAAACGGCTGTTGACCATCGTATTTGCAGAAGGTATACTTGATAAGCTGTCGTTTGAGAGAGGCGTTGCAGGCTTGCGGATAACGGCGGCGGGGATAGCTGGGTTCGCCGGGGCTGGCGGGCATTTTAGCCGGCCGAGGCATTGGAACCCTGCCTGGAGCCAAAAGGACTATCGGAACCATCTGGACATTGAAAAGTAAACAGTGCGAAAAAAGACAGACGAAAACTCGTTAATTCACAAAGAGAAGCAAAAGCCAGTAAAGCCGAAGCCGGGGCCGCGGGAGCGAGAGCGAAAGCGGGCCGGGGGGAGGCGAGGTTGAAGGAAGAGCCAAAAAGGGCTTTCTAAATAATT
>JAISFK010000499.1 GCA_031263625.1 Clostridiales bacterium | reverse complement strand
GCGGACGCCCGCGCCCGCCCGTCTCCGGCAGGCCCGCTTTCGGCCGGAGCGCTTTCGGCCAGCTCGCTTTCATGCCAGGCGCCAGGCTGCTGCCCGGAGGCGCCGCCTATGCCGTCGCTACCCATGGCGCCATTGCCCATGCTGGCGCCGTCTGTGCTGTTGGCGTCCACGCCATCGCCGTTTGCGCCGCTGTCCATGTTGCCATTGCCCATATGGCTGTCGCCTGCTGCGGCGCGGTCTGCGTTGCCGCCTTTCGCGTTTATGTCGCCGCCTATATTGCCGCCGTTCGTGCTGTTGATGCCTATGATGTTGCCGTCCATGCCATCGCCGTTTGCGCCGCCGCTGGGCGCGCCGCTCCCGGCATGGCCTTGCGCGCCGCCATTGCCCATGCTAGCGCTGTCTGTGCTGTTGCCGCCCATGGCCTCGCTATACGCGCCGTCGCTGTCCGCGAGGCTCTGCGGGCCGGAAAGCGCGAGCTGCGGGGGCGGGCCGGCCGGGCGGCGGGCGTCCAGAGCGGCCCTGATCTCCCTGACAAGCCCGTCAAACGCATGGCGCATCGAAACGGTTTGCAGCTCGAAGCCGTAGCGCCCCCCCGCGTCCTGGCCGGGCGCGAACTCGATGGCGCGGTGGCGCGGGAACAGCCTGCGCAGCATTTGTACGGCGGAGGCCGGCTTCGTCGCTTTCCCCCCCGCCCCGGAGGCAGGCCACGTTAGCTTCAGCTGCTCCAGCGGGATTGTGAGCACGGAATATACGCCAAACTGCGCGTCGAACGAGCATGACACGGAATCCCGGCCTATGTCGAGGCCGCGCGCGCGCAGCGCCACCCTGTCCGCGTCGGTCAGGAGCGCCGGCTGCTTCTCGATCTGCGGAAAAAGGCCGTCGCGGGCGCCCAGTATATACAGTAGCTTGACCGGGTGGCTGCGCGTCCGCTCGGCGTTCCCGATCAGCACCTCGTCCGCGGACGGCGGGATGACGCCGACGCGGTACGCGCCAAGGCCGCTCAGGAACATCCGCGCGAGCGACGCGAGCGCCCGCTCGCGGGGCGGGGCGGCGCCTGGGCTTCGCTGGGACGGGGGGCGCGTTTCGCCGAGGGCGTATATCTGGTCGAGGACATCCATGACGAAGCCCCATATCTGCTTCAGCTCGGACGCCGCCAGCCTGTCCCGCGCCGCGTCGCGGCTGTCGCTGTTGTCGCGGGTGTCGCGACCGTCGCGGCCTGCGCCCGCCGCCGCATGTTGATCGAGCTTTTCGATGATTTTTCGGTGCGCCCCGCAATCATTCAAAAATGCGTACAGGCTCGCGCAAAACGAGGCGGGCGAACAGTCGGCGCGGAGCGCGCCAAAGAACTTGGCGACTGGGGCAAGGAAATTTCTCCGCGCCGCGTCCAGCCTCGCCCAGGCGGCGGCGCCAGCCACAGAGCCAAGCCCGGCGCCGCCGCCAGCCCGTTCGCCCGTGTTGCCGCTATCGTCGCCTGCTTTGTTGCCGCCAGCCCCTTTGCCAACGCCATTGCCATCGCCCGCTCTTTCGCCAACGCCATGGCTTGCGCCGCCGCCCGCATATTCGCCCGCGCCGTCGCCGTCGCCCGCGCCAGATCTTGCGCCGTCGCCGCTTTCGGGTTCTCCCGCCGCCGCGCCAGCCGCGCCGCCCCCGGCCGCCTGTTCGCCCGCGCTGCCGCTATCGTCGCCTGTTTTGCCGCCGCCCGCTCCTTCGCCAACGCCATTGCCATCGCCCGCTCTTTCGCCAACGCCATGGCTTGCGCCATCGCCCGCGTATTCTTCCGCGGCCGCCGCGTCCCAGATGGCGTCCGACAGCCACATGTTCCCGTGTATGCCGTGCGCCAGGACGAAATTTTCGAGCAGATCGACGTCCTCTGCGGGAACGTCGGTGTATCCCGACTTCAAATACGAAAAAACGGATTCATAGGAAAAATTGCCGTCCCCTATGGCAAAAAGCGCCGTCAGCATCCGGATCAGCGGGTGCGCCGCTATGTCCGTTTTCATGTCGATGAAGCAGTTGATGCCGTACTGCGAAAATATCGGCTTGATCATCGGGGCATACGTTTCAAGATCCGCGCAAATGATGGCTATGTCGCTGAACCTGCAGCGGCGCTCCCGGCACGATTTCAGTATGTCGGCCGCCGCGAACTCGACTTCGTCGAAGGCGTCGCCGCATTTGACGATGCTGACGGCGTCCGTTTCATGCGGGTACGGCGCGGCGTCGTAGCGGTATATGTTCCGCTCGAGATATCCCAGCGCGTCCGAATCCTGCGCCGGGCGCGGCTCGCCCGCCCCGCCCGCGATGTTCGTCCCGCCGCCCGGTGGCGCGGCTTCCGTTGCGCCCGCCCCGCCCGCAACGCCTGCGCCGCCCTCAACTCCCGGCTCGCCTGCCGCGCGCGTCTCGCCGCCGGCCCGCGCGCCCTCCGCGCTATCCGTAGCGCTCGCCCCACTCGCCCCAACCGCAGTATGCGCCCCGCCATCGGTTCGCTCGCCCCTAGCGACTGCCGCCCCGCCCGCGATGTTTGCCCCGCCGCTCGATGGCGCGGCTTCCGTTGCGCCCGCCCCGCCCGCAACGCCTGCGCCGCCCTCAACTCCCGTTGCGCCTGCCCCATCCGGTGTGAGCGCCTCGTTCGTAGCGCCCGCCCCGCCCCGTGCGGGCGTCCCGTTCGCTGCGCTCGCCCCGCCCCCCCCGCGTAGCGCGAGCACCGTCGCGCGCGAGCCGCTTTGCTCGGCCAGCTCCGCCAGCTCGGCGGCCGTCCGCTTGGCCGGGGCGAAGAGATCCAGATCCGACACGCTCGCCGCGTCCGCCGGCGCGCTGTCGCAGCACAGGCACACCGTGACGCCGGCCGCCGCTTTCGCCAGCGCGGCGACGACGTTCTTCTCCTGCGCCGTGAACCCGGAAAACCCGTCTATCCAGATGTCCGCGCCGCGCATGAAGCCCGACTCGGGCAGCAGCCGCGCGAGCCTTGTCAAATCGTCGTCCGCGTCCAGATACGCGCTCTCTATCCAGTCATTGTACCGGCGGTATATTTCCGCCAGCTCGCCTATTTTTTGCGAGAGCATGAACGTGCCCGCCGGCGCGGGATGCGCCCGCGCGGCCGCCCGCCGCGGATCCGTCCGCCGTTGCCGCGCCGCGGGCGGATCCGCCGCCGCCAGCAGGGCGTCCGGCGTCAGGGCGAGCCGCTTCAGCTCCGCGATCATTCCGGCGAGATTGTCTATGAAGCCCTCGCTGGAAGCCTGGCGGGCAAAATGCCTGAGCTGATCCCCCATGCCTTCCACGATGGCGGCCAGGCATATTTTCTTGCCGGCGCCGTTGATGTATTGCAGGCTCTGCGGGGCCGCCTCCGAAAACGCCCTGTGCGCCATGCGCTTGAACGTCAGGACCTCGACGCGGAACAGCGCACCTATGCTGCCGTCGCCGAGCAGCTGCCGCTCCGCCTCCAGGTTAAACTGCTCTGGCACTATGTAAATGAGGGGGTTGCTGCCGGGCTGCCTGTACTTGGCCTTTATTTGCTCAAGGCAGCAGCGCGTCTTTCCGCTGCCCGCCCGCCCGATTACAAGATTGAGCGCCATCCCCGATGCGTCCCGCCCTTTCTCCGCCTGCTCCGGCTCGCCGCGAAAGGCTCCGCCGCGCCGATTATTCCGCCGCCCTATTGACCGCGCCGCAGACTAGCGCCGCTATGGCGGCGCCCGCAAAAACGCCGACGGCGTCCAGCATGACGTCCGAGATCATCGCGGCGCGCCCTGGGACAAAATACTGGTGTATCTCGTCCGTGACCGCGTAGGCTATGCCAAGCGCGGCGCCGTACCGGCGGGCGCGGCCTTTCGCCGCCCGCCCGATCGGGCCTTTGAGCGTGGCCGCCCATGCGGTCGTCGCCAGCAGCCCCAGCACGAAATACTCTATCATGTGCGCCGACTTTCGGATCACCGTGGCGACGTCCAGCGGATCATAGCCCATAGCCACGCCCTCGCCGGACAGCAGGCCGCTGAGCAGCGACAATACCGCGCCGCTCTTTTCCTCGGATTCGGCCGCCTGGTCGGCGGACAGCACGAATATCGCCGCCATCCAGATAGCCACTGCTGCCCACATGGCCAGAGCGAGCCTGCGCCTGCGGTCGCCGCCGCCCGGCCCGCCTGCGGCGCGCGCCGAATTTGCGGCGTCTTTCCGGCTTTTTTCGTTCATAGCCCTATTGTAGCAAATAGGAGGCGATTGCACAACGCATGCGGAGCCGCAACGGAATTGCAATCGGATGCGGGCGGTGGTACAATGGCTGTGG
>JAISFK010000489.1 GCA_031263625.1 Clostridiales bacterium | reverse complement strand
GAAGAAAATCGTCGAGCTGCACGGCGGCAGGGTCACGATAAGCAGCGAGTTCGGCAACGGCGCGACGTTCAGCGTGCACCTGCCGCTGCCGCGGCTTTCGGACGAGCCTGGCGCGGACGCGCCGGAAGCAGCACGGGCGCGCCGCGCGCCGCAGTGAGGACGTGCCTGACGCGCCTGACGCACCTGACGTGGCACGGGCGCACAGTGCGCCACGCGTCGCAGCGACGAAGTGCCTAGCGAGTCTGGCGCGCCGTGCGCCGCAGCGAGGAAGCGCCTGACGCGGGTGCGCCACGCGTCGCAGTGATGCACAGCGCGCCGCAGCGAGGAAGCGCCTGACGAGCCGGGCACGTAGCGCTGGCCAGCGCCGCCGCTGATTATACTCGTGTTTGATTGGGATTCCGACCGCAAATTGCGGTCGGACAGAGGAAACGAGTATTGCTGACTCGCGCTTATGGCAAATTCAAATGCTCGCCAGTATAGCCATGCGCGCTGTAGCCGCCCTTTCCGAGCCACTTCGCATACCGCGCAAGCAGATCCTCAATCGCGCCGGCTTGCTCAAGCGCCTGGATGCCCCGCCGCTGGAGCTCGCCGGCGGCGGCGCGCCCGATTTTCGCCGCGATTACCGCCCCGCAGTCCGAGACAAGCGCGATTGTTTGCTCGAACTTCGACTGGTTGTGCTCTTTTAGCGTCTGCTCGCGCCCCCCCTCATTCTCACGCGCCCCTTCATTCTCATGCGCCCCCTCATTCTCGCGCCTCTCCAATATCGTGTAGCCGCTGCCGGTCACTTCGGCGACAACGAAGAACGGCGCGTTGCCGAAGTGGCTGTTGACGGCCTTGCCGTCGCCCGTGGCAAGCGCCACGAGCCTCGCGGCCCCGCCGCCGGAGCTACTGCCGCCGCTACCGCCGCTACCGCCACTATCGGAACTGCCGGAGCTATCGAAGCTATCGGAGCTGCCGATCCCGCCGCCGCCACCGCCGCTACCGATCCCGCCGTTGCCGCCACCGCTGCTGCTGCCACCACCGCCACCACCGCTGCTGCCGCCGCTGCCGCTGCCGCTGGCGCCGGAGCTGTTTTGCGGCATGGACATATAAAAGCCCCCTCCCCGCCAGTGCCGGAATTTCCCGGTCGCCAAAATTCCCCAGCCAGTGCCGGAATTTCCCGATCGCCAAAATTCCCCAGCCAGTGCCGGAATTTCCCAGTCACCAGAATTTTCCAACCAGTGCCGGAATTTCCCGGTCGCCAAAATTCCCCAGCCAGTGCCGGAATTTCCCAGTCACCAGCATTTCCCAACCAGTGCCGGAATTTCCCAGCCAGTGCCGGAATTTCCCGGTCAGCTGTACCAATACCGCGACTTCTCCTCCCTCGCGTCGAATATGCCCGTTGACAGATACCGCTCGCCCGTGTCCGGCAGTATCGCCAGGACGGCCTTGCCCGCGTTTTCGGGGCGCTGGGCGATATGGGCCGCCGCGAAAGCCGCCGCGCCGCTCGATATGCCCACGAGCAGGCCCTCCTCATGCGCGAGCGTCCGCGCCGTGTCAATCGCCTCGTCGTCAAGCACCTTGTAGATCTCGTCCACGAGCTCCAGGTCGAGCACGCTCGGCACGAACCCCGCGCCGATCCCCTGTATTCTGTGGGGGCTGGGGTTGCCGCCGCTCAGCACGGGCGACGCGGACGGCTCGACGGCGACGATCTCCACGCCCGGCCTGCGCTCCTTCAGGTACGCGCCCGCGCCGGTGATCGTGCCCCCCGTGCCGACCCCTCCGACGAGAATGTCGATCTTGCCGCCCGTAGCGTCCCAAATTTCCGGGCCCGTGGTGGCGCGGTGGATCTCGGGGTTGGCCGGGTTCTCGAACTGCTGCAGTATGATGCCGTGCGGAACCTGCGCCTGAAGCTCCTCCGCCTTGCGGATGGCGCCCTTCATTCCCTGGGCGCCGGGCGTGAGCACGAGCTCGGCGCCCAGCGCGGTGACGAGCGCGCGGCGCTCCTGGCTCATCGTGTCCGGCATCACGACAATCATCCTGTACCGCCGCGCCGCGGCCACGAAAGCGAGGCCCACGCCCGTATTGCCGCTCGACGGCTCGATGATCGCGCTGCGCGGCGTGAGCGTTCCCTTTTTCTCTGCGTCGATGACCATCGAGTACGCGATCCGGTCCTTCACGCTGCCGAGCGGGTTGAAATATTCGAGCTTGAACAGCAGATCGGCCTCCGCTATCTTGGCGAGGGCGATGAAATTCTTGGGGCGAAGCACGGGCGTGTCGCCGATTAGCTGAGTCAGGTTGTTCACAATCTTGCTCATATGATCTGCTCCGTTTCCTTGATATTCAGCCTTGTGTCGCGCTCCAGCCAGGCTTTGCTGAGCGGCAAGCCGACGTTCGCGGAGACGTTTTTGACGAAGTTCGTGTTTTTGATCGCCTTCGCCGCTTTCCGGGCGAGCTCATACGCGCCCGCGTAGCCCATGTAGTTCAGCAGCATGCCGAACAGCGGCAGGTTCGGCACGCCCAGGCGGCTGATCCAGCCGTTCGCCCCCGCATGGCCGCAGTAGAGGTCGGGCTTCAGCCGCCTGACCACCGCGACCTCCTCCGCGGGCTGGCCCGCCGCGACCGTGATTTCCAGCTCCGGGCTGTGCAGCTCCTCCGCGATCTCCTCGACGAAGCGGTCAACGTTGTGGGCTTTCACGCCCACGAGCTCCATCCCAAGGTCGTCCTTGAAGAACGCCGCCGTGGTGAGTATGCGCGTCTCGCCGCCGCCAACGTACACCTTCTTGCCAGCGAGCGCCTTTCGGAACGGCTCAAGGGCCGCGCCAAGCGCCTCGTTTTCAAGCGCGATGACCCGCTCCGCGTCTTTTTGCAGGCCGAAGTGCGCGGCGATTTGGCGCACCCATCGGTTGGTGCTGCGTATGCCGATCGGCAGCGTGTCGATTATGTACGGCGTCCCGAACCGCTCCCGCAAGTGGCCCAGCAGATAGTCGTCGTGCGTCGCGCAGATCGACACGTTCAGCGCGGCCTCGCCGATGTGCGCGAGGTCGTCCAGCGTCGCGTTGAGCGGCAGCACGCGCGGGATCAGGCCGAGCGACGACAAAATGCGGGACAGCTCGATCTCGTCGCCGTTGGAGTTGCTGCCGACGTTGAATATGTTCACGGTCTTTGAAATGCGGTATCTGTCGGCAAAATCGCGCTGCTCGCTGACGTCCGGGATCGCGCTGCGCTCTTTGACGGTCGGCTCGACGAGATGGCGCAGCACGCCGTGGTACGCGCTGTCGTACCCGCTCGCGACGTATTTGCTCTTGAAGCCCTCGCAATGCACGGGCACGAGCTTCGCGGACAGCCGCCCGCCCAGCTCGGTGGCGAGGCTGTCGATGTCGTCGCCGATGATGCCCGGCACGCAGCCGTTGGCGATGATTATCGCGTCGGGGTGGTACTCGCGCTCGGCGTACAGCACCGCCTCGCGCAGCTTGTCAACGCCGCCGTGGACGACGTCCTGCTCGTCCATGTTGGTGTGCAGCCAGACGAACTCCTCCGAGCGCTTGCCGCGGGTCGCCCTGGTCGTCTTGCGCACCCCGCCCGTTCCGACGAAGCCGGAGCAGCACCCGAGCGGGCTGTGCACGACGATCACCACGTTCGTCAGGCTGCTGACGATGCCGACCGCGAGCATCAGCTGGCAGCCGCCGCTCTGCGCGAATTTGCGCGACTGCAGCTGCGCGCAGCCGCTCTGTATGTCCTCGACCAGCTTCGAGCATTCGCCGCAGTAGGCGGAGCACACGCCGATGCGCGTCTCGCGCACGGGCGGCGCGACCTGCCGCGTGAAGCCATAGCTTAGTTCCTGGGCGTATTTAGTTGACATGCCATTCCCTCCTCCTCATACTCCTCCTCATGCTTCCTCCTAGCGATTGCTGACGATCTGCGACAGCAGGTCCTCCGCGAGCGTCAGCCCGCCCCTGAAGCCCGCGTAGCCCTTGTTCATCACGACGCGGTTGCTCACCGGAAACGCCGCGGTCAGCAGGCTCGCGCCAAGCTTCTCCGCCAGCCCGGCGTCTATGCTGCTGCCGATGACATACGCCGGCGCCAGCGCGTCGTAGTATTTCCCGTTGCGGTTAAGCTCCCAGCTCGCGCGGACGTGCTTGATGATCTGCCCCGCATTCTGCTCGAATACCACGGTTGGCTTGCACTCGCTTGTTATGTCGTCAAAGCGCTTCGCGTATTCGATCTGCTCCGCCTCGCTCTCAATGTCGTTGATTGACGTCAGGTGCGGAATCCAGCCGAGGTCGTTCGCGACAAACTTTGTCAGCGCGTGGGCGCAGTAGCTGTCGGCCGACGTGATTGCGTAGCGCTGCCAGTCAAGGTCGGCGTACATGTCCACCACGCGCCCGAAAAAGTCGTAGTAGTACGCGTTCTCGCTCGCGATGGCGCTCTCGACGAGCTTGCCGTCGATTCCCAGCGCCGAGCCGATCTGCCGCAGGAACGCCGCCGTCCCCGACGGCCCTATCGGAAGCTCGGACAGTATGTACGGCGCGCCGTTCAGCTCCTGCAGCCTCTGCGCGGGCCGCGCGCCCGTTTTGGGCGCGAGGACGACGCTCAGCGCCGCCTTGCCGTACTCGCGGATTTGCGCGACGGAGTTGCCCGTGCCAAAGAACGTGTTCGCGCGCGCGCCGATCAGCCCCAGCAGGCGCGCTATCTCGTCCAAGTTGCCGCGATAGAAGACGTCGTGGCCGGGCACGACGCCGAATATGTTCACCTCCTTGGGGTTCTTTGCCCGCGACGGCTCTATGACGTTTTCCACGATTGACGTCATCACGGCGTCATAGCCCTTCAGCGTGTTGCCGATGAATCCGGGCGTGCACGCGGCGATGACGTTCCTGTCCGCGAAGCGGCGCGCGATGGACCTTGCGTCGTCGCCGATTATCTCGACCTGGCAGCCGGTGACGACGACATACAGATCCCCGTCGATCGCGAACAGGGTGTTCTCGATCTGCTCCTCCAGCCTGTCCTCGCCGCCGAACACCACGTTGTTCTCGGCGATGTTCGTCGTAGGCAGCATGCTTCCGCCGCAGTAGCCCACGCCGCGGTAGCCCGCCGCCCCGTTGTACGTTACCGACAGGCTGTTCGCGCAGCCGCCGGCGGCGTGCACTATCGGCACGACGCGGTTCAGCCCGGTCAGCGTGGTCAGCGCGCCGCCTAAAGCGCAGCTGAACTTCGGCCTTTCAATGAATGTGCCCATTGCTTCCCTCCCTGCTCCTTAATATTGCGGCCTTTATATGCGGCCTTTATATGCGGCATTGCGAACCTGCATTATATTACGGCGCCGTCAAGGATTTTTTCCCCGACGTCAACGGCGGGCGCGCCGGCATTTCGCGGGGCGAGTTCCTTGTCCTGCAGCAGCTCCCACACGCGGTGCGTTATTATGCTGAAGTCAGTCGTGTTGCGCACCTGGCTGACCCTGCGCGGGCGCGGCAGGTTTACGTCCACCACCTCCTTGATGCGGCCGGGGCTTTTGGACACGACCGCGACCCTGTCGGCGAGCCCGACCGCTTCCTCTATGCTGTGGGTGACGAATATCACCGTCTTGCCCGTCTTCTCCCAGATCGACAGCAGCTCGTCCTGCATGGTCTCCCGCGTCTGGGCGTCCACCGCCGCGAACGGCTCGTCCATAAGTAGCACCTCCGGGTCGTAGGCGAGCGCGCGGGCGATCGCCACCCGCTGCTGCATGCCGCCGCTCAATTCGTAGGGATAATGGTTTTCAAAGCCCTCAAGCCCGACAAGCCTGATGAAGCGGTCGGAGGCGGCGCCGCGCTCTTTCTTCGGCACGCGCTTGATCTCCAGGCCGAACTCGATGTTCTTGCGGACGCTGCGCCACGGGAACAGCGCGTAGCCCTGCAGCACGATGCCCCGGTCAAGCGACGGCCCGCGTATCGGCTTGCCGTCTATGAGGACCTCGCCGCCGTCAGCTTTCGCCAAGCCCACGAGTATGTCGAGCAGCGTGCTCTTGCCGCACCCGCTGGGGCCGACGACGGCGGCAAACTCGCCCTCCCGCACTGTCAGGGAAAACCCCGACAGCGCGCAAAAGTCCTCGTTCGTGCCGCGCTTGCGGAATTTGCGGTCTATGCCGCGTATTTCGATTTTAGGCGCGTTTGGCATAGTCGCTCCTTTACTCAAATTGGGTGGTCGCGATATCATCGAGCGTTATCTGCCCCTCCTCAAGCGCGCCGTTCAGCACGAGATCGTCGATCCACGGCTGGATGAACTCCGCCGGGAAGCCCGGCTCGCCGTAGTACCAGTGGACGGCGCTGATGTCCTGGCCGATGTACGCGGCTGTCAGCGAAATGGCTTCGTCTATATTCGCGCGGGTCCACTGCGCGCATTCTTTCATCGCGCTGACGAACGCCTGGATTTCTTCCGGGCGCTCCGCGATGAAATCGTCGGAGAAGTAGAGCGCCTCCGCGCCGGCGGCCTGCCCCAGCCCGGTGTCGTGGCTGTCCCACACGACGCGGTATCCGCTGTCCTCCGCGAGCTTGTAAAACGGCGGGTGGATGCCCGCGATGTCGAGGTTGCCCAGCTCCAGGGCCTGCAAGATTTCCGTCGTGCCGTTGAACGCGACCAGTTCCAGCCTGGACGGGTCCAGCCCGTTGGCGCGCAGCGCCGCGCTCGGCAGGAAGCTGTTGCAGCTCGGCGCGCGCCCGCTGATCGTGATGTTGCCGCCCGTGCCCGTGCCGGTGTAGCCCTCGAGGTCGGAGATGGTTTGTATCGGGCTGTCCGCGCGCACGACGAACCGCATATGGCGGAAGCGCGCGATGTCGTCAATGCCGTCATAGGATTCCGGCGGGTCAACCTGCAAGTACGTGACCGCCTTGATCTGCGCGCCTTCCGCGACGTAGGTCGCGATCGCGTTCGGCAGGCTGCCCTCGAAATCGTTCGTGCCGTTCAGCACGGCGGTCAGGGCCTCTGCGGGCGTGCTGATCTCGCCGGTATACTCCAGCCTGATGCCGTACTTCTCGAAGATGCCCTTTGCCTCGCCGACGACATAGAGCGTCGATGTGCATTCCTTTTTCGTGCTGGTGTGAAGCGTGAACAGTTCTTTCGCGGGCGCGTCCGGCGCGTCCGCGTC
>JAISFK010000484.1 GCA_031263625.1 Clostridiales bacterium | reverse complement strand
GCCTCAAAGGCGAGCGCCGCCAAAGCCGCCAGCCAGGGCGGCATCGCATAGTAGTTGCCCGCCATGGCGAGCGCGGCGTTTATGAGAACCGTGTTCAGGAGCAGCGCCACAAGCAGGCTGATGGCGCCCAGCATGGCGTATTCCTCCACAATCAGGCGGCGTATCGCGCCATAGCCCGCGCCCGCCGCCCGCATGATCGACATCGACGGGGAGCGGCCGTGCAGCGTGGTCGCCAGCAGCGCCAGCAGAAACAGCACAAGCGCCGCGGCCGCCTGGATCGCGACCGCGTACACGACCGACAGGTAGTCCCCGAAAGCCGACATTATGATGTCCGCCACCATGTTCGACGTCGTCAGCTCGACGGGCCACTGCGCCAAAAGCCCCCGCAACGCCGCGATTTCCCCGCTGCTGGCCGGGAACATGTAAAAATGCGCGAACGAATCGTCAACCATCCCGCCCAAGTCGCCATACGACGCAAGAATGGTGTGCGACGCCGGCGTAAAAGCCTGAATTGGCGTAATGCCCGAAAATGTCAGGCTCCTGCCGTCGCCCAGGAAGTCGTAGCTGTTGCCGCCCCGGAAGCCGAAAGCCTGGGACGTGACTATCCTGTCGGCCTTGAACGTCCCCCGCTCGACTTTCAGCGCGGGCGAAACCCCGCGCTCGTCCCTGAGTATGCCGAGATAGTAGTATCTGTCCGTCCTCCAGTACGTCATCAGCTTCGTGTACATTTCAAAGTATTCAAGGCCGCGCTCGTCCATCAGCGCCTCAAAGCGCCCCGCGGCCTCCGCGCCCACTTGCGCGCACGCGCTGTACCCTTCGTTTTGCGACCACATCTCCCCGATCAGGGCCGGCAGGCCGAGCGTCGCGTTGCACAGGAAAACCAGCATGGCCGCGGCCGCGGCAAAGGAGCCGCATATCAGCCCGTTGCCGCGCTCCCCGCCGAGCGCCATCCGCAGCGCCAGCCGCCGAGCGCTACCGAGCCTGAACCTGGGCATGAGCCGGCGCAACAGGGCGAGCGCCCCGCGCCCGGCAAAAAACAGCAACGCGGCGGCGACCGCGAGCGCGGCGCCCAGCGGCAGGGCGTCGCCTCCGGCCGCGCCGGATCGGGCGAAGATCGGAGCCGCCAACGCCAGATAGGCGAAGACCGCGCCGGCGAAATAGGCGATGCCGGATTTGGGCGCGAAGCCGCTGCGCCCCTGCAGCGTGTCGGCGACGTCGAGCTCGAACACCTGCATCAGCGCCCTTAGGCGCGAGAAGAACAGCGCGCAGGCGGACAGCGGCAACATCGACGCCCCCGTCGCGAGGATTTCAGGCAGGCCGACGCCCACTGCCACGCCGCCGGAGAGCCTCGCGCCGATGCCGCCGAATATGAGCGCGGCGGCCGGCATCGCGAGAGCGGCGGCCGGAAGCGCGTAGGCCAGCGAAACGGCGAGGGCCGCGAGGGCCGCGTCGCGCCGCGCAAACCCGCACAGCCGAAAGATCGCGAACGGGACCCTGCTCTTTTCCGCCGCGAGCGCGGACACCGACGAGGCGCCGAGCATGAACAGCGCGAAGCTCAAAAAGCACAGCGCCGTCAGGACGCCCTGCGCGCCCTCGTAGGCGATCCTGTAGTCGCCCGCCACCTGGGCGGCGGTTATCGCGTCCACGCGCAGGCCCCGCCCTTCCAGCAGCCGCCTCGCCTCGGCGGCGTTCTCCTCGCTGGAGCGAAACGCGACGCGCATGGGGATGCCTGCCTCCGGGCCGCCCGCCAGCGCCTCCGCCCATTCGGCGCCGAAAGTGGCGTACCCGCCGGGCAGGGCCTCGCGCCCGCTGAACGTCGAGTCCTCGACGGCGAGCACCTCGAAGGACAGCCCAAGCTCGTCGAAAACCAGCTCGTCGCCGGCGCCGATGCCCATTGCCCGGGCCGCTTTTGAGCTGAGAACGCAGCCCGCCGCGTCCATGCCGCTCTGGAAGCGCAGCACCGCCAGGCGTTTTTCGCCGCATATCGCGAACGCGCCGCTGATATACCTCTCGACGGAGTCCCCCGGCCCAAGTAGCTCCATCATCTCCGCTTCCGGCCCCAGCAACGGCTTTGGCAACAGCTCAAGCGAGCCTGGCTCTGCCCCAGACCCAGACCCAGACTCCGGCTGCCCGTCGAGCGCTATGGGGATTTCAGCGTTCGCGCGGTTGTCAACATACAGCGACACGGCGCCGCCGTTGGTGCGCAGCGCGGCGCTCGCGAAGAACTCCGCGTTCGCGAGGCGCATGAGCAGCGACACGGCCAGCGTGACGGACATCAGGGCGCACATGGCAAATGTCAGGCACTTCGAGAGGGCGCCGCCCTCGCTCGTCCTCGCGCAGAGGCGGCAGATCCGCGCGAGCCTCGCCGCCCCGCTCACAGCAGCGCTCCGTCCCGCATGGCGACGGTCCTGTCGCAGTATTCGGCGACCGCGCTGTCATGGGTGACGACGATCACGATTCTGCTTTTGGAGTCCGCGATTTTGCGAAAAAGCTCCATGATCCGCCTGCCGTTGCCCTGATCCAGCGATCCGGTCGGCTCGTCGGCGAGCAGGACGCGCGGGTTGCCGGCGAGCGCCCGCGCTATCGCCGCGCGTTGCTGCTCGCCCCCAGACATCTGCCTCGGATACAGGCCATACGCCTTCGAGAGATCCAGCAGCTCCTTGATGCCGTCGGCGCCATAGCCGCCATAGCCGCCAGAAGCGGCGCTGCCGTCGCTGTTCGCGCCGCCCGCGCTATTTGCGCCGCCCGCGCCGGATCTGGCGGCACTGCTGGAGCCGTTGTCGGCGCCGGCGCCGCCGCCCGCTCCATTCGCGCCGCCCGCTCTGCCGCCCTTGCCGCCTGCGCCCCTGCCGCCCGCGCCGAGCCGGGCGCCAGCCTTTCCCCCGCCCGCGCCAAAGAGCAGAGGGAGCATGATGTTTTCCTCGCAAGTCAGGGCGGGCACCAGCGCGAAGTTCTGAAACACGACGCCTATGTTCCTGCACCGGTATCTGTCCAGCGCCCTGCCGCCCAGCCTGTAAATGTCGGTCCCGTTTATGGCGACGCTGCCGCCCGTGGGCCTGTCGAGCCCCGCGATCACCGACAGCAGCGTGCTCTTCCCGCAGCCGCTCGGCCCCATGACGGCCAGCATCTGCCCGTCGGGCACCTCCAGGGAGATCCCGTTGAGTATGTCAACAGAAGTCCATTTGTCGCGAATCGTTTTCCTTATATTCCGCAATTCTACCATAATAGCCTATTATACCCAAAAAGCGGGCAGGGCGCACGTTTTTTGCGCCACATGGGTGCATGTCAAGAATATTTTGAAATCGCCTATGAAATAGCTATGATCAGAGAAATACCATGAGTGAAAAAGCGCCACGCATGGTTTTTTTGCCCGCCCATCTATCATCCCTTATCCG
>JAISFK010000440.1 GCA_031263625.1 Clostridiales bacterium | reverse complement strand
AAGGGGACCGTCGAGAGCGCCATGAAGAAAAACGTGTACTCGTCGCTCGGCAGCGCGGTAAAATCGGTCTGCGTCGCGGTCGGCGACAGCGTGTCGGAGGGGCAGGTCCTGTGCCGCCTGGACACGGAGGAAATAGAGTTCAATCTCAGCAGCCAGCGGCTAGAGCTGAAAGCCGCGCAGCGGAGCAACACGAACCAGCTTGAGAGCAGCGAGTTCGCATACGGCACCGCCGCGGAGAGCCTGAAAAAAGGCACGAACGCCGGCATCCTCAGCGCCGAGGCGGCGCTGAAGTCAGCCGACGCGAGCCTGAAAAGCGCAAAAAAGGCATACGCCGACGCGCTGGACGAGCAGGGCAACCCGTCGAGCTCCGGCAAGGCGACCGCCCAAAGCGCGCTGCGCAGCGCCGAGATCGACCTGGGCGAGAGGCGCGCCGAGCTTGAGGCGAACCGCCAGCTCTATGAGGCGGGCGCCATATCGCAGGACGCCCTGGCGAAGCTGGAAAGCGCCTGCGCCAGCGCACAGGCCCGCCTCAGCGACGCGCAGGCCGCCGCGAGAAACGCGGAAACCGCCGAACTGCGCGCCGTCGAGCGGGCCAGGGAGTCGCTGGATTCCGCCCAGCTGGCGCGAGAGAGCGCGGCGACCTCGCTCGCCTCCGCGCGCGAGGTCGCCGGCCAGGAGCTTGAGCGCTACAGGAACAGCGTCACGGGCGCACAGATATCCGCGAACATTGACTCGCGACTGCTGTCGATCGAGCGGCTGGAGAGGCAGCTCGAAAGCGCCACCGTGACCGCGCCGGCGGCGGGCGTCGTGACGGCCGTGTACGCCAAAGTGGGCGCGATTGGATCGGGCCTGCTGTTTGTCGTCGAGGACACCGAGCGGCTTTTGATCAGGACGAAGATAAAGGAGATCGACGCGGGCAGGGTCACGCCCGGCATGCCTGTTGTAATCAAGAGCGACTCGTCCGGCGACGCGGAGCTCAGCGGCGCTCTCATGTCGATCGACCCCGCCGCGATCAAAGACGCCAACGGCGAAACTATGGCGTCCTCGGACGTGGAGTTCGCGGCCATGGTGTCGGTCACGCAGGCGGGCGCGCCGCTCAAGATAGGCATGAACGCGCGCCTGAACATCATAGCGAAGCAGAGGGATGACATTTACTACGTGCCGTTCGACGCGGTCACGACGGACGAGAACGGCGAGCCCGCCGTCTACATCGCCGTCCCCGACGGAAACGGCGGTAGCGTGGCGCGGAAGGCCGTCGTCCGCGAGGGCATGCATACGGACTTCTACGTGGAAATCGAGGGCGAGGGGATTGAGGACGGAGCGAATATCATAAAGGACGTGGCCGAAATCGGCGTGTTTGACGGGATGCCGATTTTCGTGCGGGGCGCGGCGTAGCGCGGCGCGGGCGGCACATAGAGAGCAGAAGCACAGAGCATGGAGCACGGAGCATGGAGGGCAAGGAATGAGCGCTGGAACGGCGGCGGCCCCGCGCGTCGGCGGGGACATCATCATAAGCATGGAGAATATAGTTAAGACGTACTACATAGGCCAGCCAAACGAGCTGCGGATCCTGCACGGCATAAGCATGTCGGTGCGGGAGGGGGAGTTCGTGTCGATCGTGGGGCAGTCGGGTTCCGGCAAGTCCACGCTCATGAACATCATCGGCGCGCTGGACAAGCCGACGTCCGGGCGCTACGAGCTTTCCGGCGACGACATCGGCGAGTGCGACCCCGACAAGCTGTCCGAGATACGCAGCAATAAAATCGGGTTCGTGTTCCAGACGTTCAACCTGATACCCCGCAGCAACGCGCTGCGCAACGTGGAGCTGCCCATGCTTTACAGCGGCGCCAGCTCGCACGAGCGCTCGCGCAGGGCGCGCGCCCTGCTGGAGATCGTCGGGATGGGCGACAGGGTGCGCCATCTGCCGAACGAGCTGTCGGGCGGCCAGAAGCAGCGCGTCGCGATCGCCCGCGCGATGGCGAACGATCCGGCGATCATCCTCGCGGACGAGCCGACCGGCGCGCTGGACACGCGCACGGGCGAGATGGTCATGGAGATTTTTCATCGGCTCAACAGGGACGAGGGCAAGACCATCATCCTCATCACCCACAACGACAAGCTGGCCATGCAGACGCAGCGCGTGCTCACCATCGCGGACGGGCTGATCGTGGACGAGGCGATCCCGGATGGCGCGCGCGCGCCGGCCGGCCGGGCCGGCTGAACAGGGCTAAACAGGGCTAAACAGGGCTAAGCGTAGCCGGCACAGGCGGCAACAGGCCGGGTCGGCGCGACAAGCTGAACAGCGGCATAGGGCTAAGGCTAAACAGGGCTGAACAGGCGGCACAGGCCGGGCCGGCTGAACAAGCTATACTGACGAGCATTTGAATTTACCATAAACGCGAGTCAGTAATACTCGTTTCATCTGTCCGACCGCAAATTGCGGTCGGAATCCCAATCGAACACGAGTATAACACAGGCGGCACAGGCTATGGAAGGCGGTTTTTGGACACCATGATTCTATTTGAAAACATGCAGCTCGCGCTTGAGGGGCTGCTATCCAACAAAATGCGCGCGATCCTGACGATACTCGGCATCATTATCGGCATCGGCTCCGTCATCGGAATCGTCACGGTCGGCGACGCGATGTCGGCCTCGGTGGCAAAAGGCATGCAGGGCGCCGGCGCGACGAACATAAACGTGATGCTGACAGGCAGGGACTCCGAGGACTGGATTTCGGCATTCGGCGACAAGATAGCGGAAAAGGACCTGATCACGGACGAGATGATCGAGAAATACATCGAGCGCTACGGCGGCAACGTGGAGGCCATCAGCCTGTCCAGCATCGGGAGCCCCGGCAGGGCGCAGGACGGCAGGCGCTACGCGAACGTGACGATGGTGGGAGTCAACGCGGGCTTCGCAAACGCAAGCAGCCTGAAAATGGCCAGCGGCCGCTTCCTGAACGACGCCGACAAGATTGCCAGGCGCTCCGTCGCGGTCGTGTCGGACAGGCTGGCGGACAACCTGTTCCCCCGCGGCGAGAGCGCGCTCGGCCGCGAGCTGAAAGTCGCGATCGGCGACAACGTCGCGACGTTCATGGTCGCCGGCGTCTACAAGAACGCCCCGCGCGGCGACAGCATGATGGCGAGGGCGGGGGCGTCAAAATACGACATGCGCACCGAGCTGTACATCCCCATCTCAACGTTCAACGTGATGGAAAAGAAGGCGAACGGCTACTCCGGGATCACGGTCATGGCCGCGGCCAGCGCGGACGCGAAGGATCTGGCGAGCAAGACCGGCAAATTCTTCGCGAAATTCTACGAGGGCAACAAGCGCTTCACCGTCGAGGCCGAAAGCATGGGGGCGCTTTTGGAGGATTTTTCGAGCATGATGAACTCGGTGTCCGTCGCGGTCGCGATCATAGCGGGCATATCCCTGCTCGTCGGCGGGATCGGCGTCATGAACATCATGCTCGTGTCCGTGACGGAGCGCACGCGCGAGATCGGCACGCGAAAGGCCATCGGCGCGCGCAATTCGGCCATACGCGTGCAGTTCATCGTCGAATCCGTCATCATATGCCTGATAGGCGGGGCAATCGGGATCATCCTGGGCTACGCCATCGGGGCGGTCGGCTCGCGCGCGCTCGGCTACAAGGCGTCGCCCTCGCTGCACGTCATAGCGGGGTCCGTGCTGTTCTCGATGGCCATCGGCGTGTTTTTCGGCTACTACCCCGCCAAGAAGGCGTCCGACCTCGACCCGATCGA
>JAISFK010000397.1 GCA_031263625.1 Clostridiales bacterium | reverse complement strand
TCGATCGTGAGCGCCATCAAGGAAGAGCGGTATCAGGCGTCGGTTGACGAATGGAAAAACGACCCGCAGTATTCGATAACGGTCAACGAAAAGGTGTACGACAGCATCGTATAGAGAGTTGTATAGAGCGTGTCGTATAGGGGCCTCGTTTTAAAGAGCATAGAGCATCGTATGGGGCCTTGCAGTGTATCGCGAGAGCGCCGTATAGGCAGATTAGCGATTACGCTCGTGTTCGATTGGAAATTATTCCGACCGCAATTTGCGGTCGGACAGAGGAAACGAGTATTACTGACTCGCGTTTATGGCAAATTCAAATGCTCGTCAGTATAGCGCCGCATTAGGGCAGATCGCGGATTGCAGATGGCAGTATAGATTCGCATAGAGCGGAACCGGGCGGCGCGGCTTTGCGTCGGATTGCCCGGTTCCGCTCGCTTTGCGTTGAGCGGTGGCGGCCAGAGGGAGCTTATACTCGTGTTCGATTGGAAATTCCGACCGCAATTTGCGGTCGGACAGAGGAAACGAGTATTACTGACTCGCGCTTATGGAAAATTCAAATGCTCGTCAGTATAAGATTAGCGCGCCCGCTCGCGCAGCGGCAGGTACGGCTGGATCTCGGCCACGCTTTTGTATGCCGGCCGAATGATTTTGCTCGCGTTCACAAGCTCCTCGATGCGGTGGGCGCTCCACCCCGCTATGCGCGATATGGCGAATATGGGCGTGAACAGCTCCATAGGCAGGTTGAGCATGTCATATACGAAGCCGGAGTAAAAGTCGATGTTCGGCGAAACGCCCTTGTACATTTTGCGCTCCGAGGCGATGATCTCCGGCGCGAGCCGCGCCACGGCCTGGTAGAGCCGGTATTCGTCCTCGCGGCCCTTGTCCGCGCTGAGCTTCTGGACGAAGCGGTCGAATATGACCGCGCGCGGGTCGGACAGCGAGTATACGGCGTGCCCTATGCCGTAAATCAGACCGGCCCGGTCGAACGCCTCCCTGCGCAGCAGCCTTCTGAGGTAGTCGGCCACCTGGCCCTCGTCGCGCCAGTCGCCCACGGTCTGCATGAGATCCTTCATCATCTTGGTCACGCGGATGTTCGCGCCGCCGTGCTTGGGGCCCTTGAGGCTTCCGAGCGCGGCCGCCATCACGCTGTACGTGTCCGTGTCCGAGGACGACACGACGTGCACGGTGAACGTGGAGTTGTTGCCGCCGCCGTGCTCGGCGTGCAGCACCAGCGCGAGGTCGAGTATGCGCGCCTCCATGTCGGTGTACTGCTTGTCCGGGCGCAGCAGGCTGAGGATGTTCCCGGCGGGCGACAGCTCCGGCGCGGGCTGGTGGATTATGAGGCTTTCGTCCTTTTCGTAGTGGCTGTACGCCTGATAGCCGTACACAGCCAGCAGCGGGAACTGCGCGATGAGCTGGATGCACTGGCGCAGTATGTTGGGGAGCGACACGTCGTCGGGCGCCGGGTCGTAGTAGTAGAGCATGAGCACGCTGCGCGCCAGCGTGTTCATCATGTCGGAGGCGGGGGCCTTCATTATGACGTCCCTGACAAACGACGGCGGCAGCGAGCAGCAGGCGCGCAGAACGCCCGTGAACTCGCCCAGCTCGCGCTCGTCCGGCAGGTGCCCGAAGAGCAGCAGGTACGCGGTTTCCTCGAAACCGAACCGATCTTCGGCTATAAAGCCGTCCACGATGTCCTCGATGCTTATTCCGCGGTAGAACAGCCTGCCGCGCATGGGCTTCTCGACGCCATCCACGATCTGCTTGGCCGATACCTGGGATATGCGCGAAAGCCCGGTCAGCACGCCGTTGCCGTTGATGTCGCGCAGGCCCCGGTTGACCTTGTACTCGGCGTACAGGGCCGGGTCGATGGCCTGGGAGGCGCACACGCGGGCCCAATTCTCTATGAGCGCCGCCGGAGGGGCTTGCCATGTTGCGTCTTGCATGTTTTTAAAACGTCCTTTCTGTTATGCTGATGAGCATTTGAATTTTCCGTTAACGCGAGTCGGTAATACTCGTTTCCTCTGTCCGACCGCAATTTGCGGTCGGACAGAGGAAACGAGTATATTCGCGCCGGCTTTGCGCCGGCGCGCGCGGGATGCGGGTGCGCGGGCCGCATGGGCTGCGGGCGGGGGGCTGCCGCATGGACTGCCGCATTGGGTTGCGGGCGGGGGATGCGCGTGTCGCGCCCGCCGGGTTCGCGTCATGGCTTGCGAACGCAAGCGCACGGCGCGGCTTGCGTTTAGCCAACCGCGACCGCGCCCGGCGACGTTCCTGCGGCAGTCGAAGTTCCGGCGGGCGCCGGCCCTTCGGCCGCCGCCGCGCCTGCTTCGTTGCCCGCCGGATTGGCGGCGCCGGCCGAAGTCGCGGCTCCCGCTGGGTTCTCGGCGGTTGCCGGCCCGCCCGCGCCGATTTCTGCCTGCCCGGCTTCGGCCGCCCCGGCGCCGCTGGCGGGCGCCGAGCCGTTGCCTGCTGGCGCTGACTCGCCCCCTGCGGATGCCGAAGCGTTGCTTGCTGGCGCCGAGCCGCCGCCCGCAGAGGTTTCCGCGCCAGCCGGAGCTTCGGCGCCCGCAGGAGTTCCGGCGGCAGCCGCCCCGGTTTCGACACTCGCCGAATTATCGGCGGTTGCCGCCCCTGCGGCCGCCTCTGCCCCTGCGGCTGCCGCCCCTTCGGCGCCCGCCGCCCCGGTTTCGCCTACCGCCGGCGTCTCTGCGCCAGCCGGAGCTTCGCCGCCAGCCGGAGTTCCGGCCGCCGCCCCCGCCGCGCCCGCAGTGCCGGCGCCTACAGCGCCGTCGCCCGCCGCACTCTCCGCGCCCGCCTGATTTTCGGCGGCCGCCCGCCAGTCGCCGCCGGCCGGCAGCGTCTCCGTGTTCGTGCCGGGCCGCCAGTCGCCGCCGGCGTCCCTCAGAAACAGCTCTATGTCGGCGATGGCCCCGTTTTTAATCGTGTAGCTGAGCGTGACGCCCGTTTCCGGATCCGAAAACTCTATGTCGGCGTCGGCCTTTTGCGCCGCGTAGCTCGCGACGTCGTCGAAATACATCGACGGGAACTTGTTGATGATGTCGTAGACGGTGTCGCCTATCCTCAGAAAGCGCGGCCCCTCGATGTCGCGCGAGTTTATGCGGAAAGCTTTGACGGCGCCGTCGCTTGTGTAAAAGTTCATGAACGGATATTCCAGTATCCTGTTGAGGTATGTGCGCGGCGTCCCGTCCGGCGCGAGCCCGTCAAATTCCTCCTCGATGATGTGCCTCGGCTCGCCGAACGCCGCAGCCACTTCGGATTCGGCCATGCCGGGGCGCAGAGAGCCCGGCGCCTCGCTGCGGAAGTCGCCGCCCGCGAGCGTGTCGCCGTCCAGCTTGCCATAGCCGGCCCCCTTGTGCCTCACGTATGTCTGGAGGTCGGGCGTGATCAGGGCGGCCTTCAAGCGCTCGCCCAGGGCCTCCCCCGTGCTTTCGGGCGCCCACTCGCCGCCGGCAAAATCCAGCGCCGCCTGGCGCAGCGCGTACAAGAGCCCGTAGGCGACGCCGTAGTGGCCCTCCATGGCCTCCTGCAGCCGCTCGAACTGCGCGAGCTTGCCGCGGGCCTGCGACGCGTATTCGCCGCCGTAATACGCAGGGTAGTCCTGCGACGCGTAGATCAGCTTGTTCGTCGAGCGGTCTACGCGGTATATGTCGTACCACGCGGCGCTTTTCACTGTGTCGTCCGACACCGAGCCGACGAGCTCGTCCGCCGCGTATTTCTTGACCACGACCTCCCGCGAGCCGTCGAAGTCGATGTCGTCGATGACAGCGCTGATCTGCCTGCTGTCCAGCTTCATTTCGCGCTCGTTGCCCAGCGTGTCGTAGTACTCAATCAGAAAGCCCGTGCCGTCCGGCGCGTCGGCGGGCCCGCCGGCGCCGGAGATAGGCGTTATCTCGTTGCCGTCCCGGTCCAGAAGCGTTATGCGGTAAATGCCGTCATGGTACACCGCCCCGTCGAGCCGGACCGTGGAATAGTAGTCCGACAGCTTTTGCCTCGTCGATTCGAGCATGTCGCGGTACTTTTTGCTCCCGATGTTGCGCGCCGCCGCCTCAAGCACGCCGAAGCGGGTTTTCAGCGCGTCGTTTTTGTAGTAGATGGCCAGCAGGCCGTCGTATGCCTCGGCGCTTTTCGGGTTGCGCGCTATGACGCCGCTGTACAGCTCGGCGGCCTCGTCGGCCAGCCCCGCGCCGGCGCTGGCGCCCGCCAGCGCGAGCTGCGCGTCCTCGCTGGCCGGATCGGCGCTCGCCCACAGCTCGCATATGGGCAGAAGCCTGCCCGGCGGCAGAGCCTGCCCGGCGGCCTCCTCGGCGATCTGGTCGAGCAGCACCGAGGCGACGGCGCCGCGCCCCGAATCCAAAAAGCACTTGGCGATCTCCAGAGCCGCGTCCCACTCGCGCTCGCTGACATGCGCCTTCGCGCGATCGAGGAGCCTCGCGGACTGGTCGGGCGCGAGCGAGAGCCATTTCGCGTATGCGTCGGCCGTAAGCCGCGCGTCGCCGAGGGCCGCGCACTGGTCGGCGAAGCCGGGGAAGTGCTCGGCGGTGAGCGCCCGCGAGGCGAGCAGCTGCTCGGCGTAGGGCTTGGCGGCATCCGCGTCGCCGAAAGCGGCGAGCGCCGCGAACATGCCAAGCAGGGCCTCGGCGCCGTCCGGGTCTTTCTCCAGGCTGCGCCCGTAAAACTCGGCCGCCTTTGAGTAGTCGCCCGCGTCGGCGTAGCCGGCGGCCATGCGCGCGTATTCGCCGGCGGACTTGCCGGAGTGCGACGAGCGGTATCCCATAAAGCCGCCGAACGCGACAAAGGCGACTATCAGCGTCGTCATAGCCAGCTTTGACATTCTGTCGGCCGCACGTATCAAGTTGAAGCCGCCGCCCCCAGATTCGTCGCCCGGAGGCCGGCGGCGCCCGCTCTGCGCTTTCATGAGTGCATCCTCTGCCGGGCGCTCGCCCGCTCGCCCGTCCTCTTTCTCGTTCAATCGTCCGGCAAATCGGCCAGTTGAGCCGGGCGTAGAATTGCCAGCCGCCCGCCGTCAAGCCGCCCGCGCCCGCGTTTGCCACCCACTGATCACGCTCGCGCCAGCGCCTGTTGCCAAGCAACCAACCGCCCACTGATTGCGCCTGTTGTTAATCGTCCGTGCCAGCTGCCGCTACCCGGCGCAAGGCATGGGGGCGCCCAGGTACACGAAGCCGCCGCCCATGCGCGTCGTCGCGAGCCATTTGCCCAAGTCCAGCTCAAGCGACTTGGTATAGTCGTAAAAGCGCACGGCAATCGCGCCTGTGTCCGTGTCCTCCCTCATTCCCACAATCGTGACCCAGTGCCAGCTGTCAACCTCCGCGACGTCGCCCGCGTGCAGGTTGAGGAACGCCACGGGCGCGTCATTTTGCAGGCCGCCCGCTATGAAAGCGCCGACCGCGCCGATATCCGGGCGGGCGAGCGCGTTCGTGTGTATGTTCAGGTGGCTGTAGCAGCTAAATCGCAGGCCGTAGTGCCGGGCGAGCTTCCTGACGCCGTTCACGAACAGCTTGACCGTGTTCAGGCCGGCCATGGTGGGGCGCACGAACGGGAACACGTCGTTCATGGCGTCCGCGGCCTCCGCGACGGTGCCGTTCTTGTACGGGAGCGCTTGCAGGCCGTATTTCTTCGCCGCGTAGAGCAGGAGGTTCGTGGCCGCCACGGGCCCGCACCCGGCGCGCTTTCGCCACGAGAGCTTGTACCACTCCTGGTCGCAGCCGTGCAGCAGGCTGTCGCCGCTTACTATGTGCAGATACTCCGGGTGCGCTATTCCGTATGAGTTAGTCGGCATTTTGCGTTCTCCGTAGGCTTTAGTTTCCGCAGGCGCCGGTTCCATGGCTGGGTCGGCATTTGGGTTTGCCTTCAAAGCATACCGCAAATTCGCCGCGATATCAACCACAACTTTTGCTTTGTATGTGCTATACTGTTTTGGTAAGCGGAACAAAACGCGCGCATTGTTTGTGCTTTGGCGGAGGAATCGCGATGTTTTTTTGGATTTTCATGCTGGCTATGGATTTGCTTTTACCTCTTACCATGATTGGATTTGGCAGTTATTTTGTCAAGAGCGCGGGGCCAAGGAAAATCAACATGGTATTTGGCTATAGAACGGCGATGTCGATGAAAAACAAAGACACGTGGAGCTTTGCGCATGTCTTTTGCGGGAAGCGGTGGCGGCGCATAGGCTGGATTATGCTCCCCTTGTCTGTCGGCGCCATGCTGCCCGCGCTGGGCAAAGAAACGGGAACCGTGGGACTGGTTGGCGGCGTGGTATTTGGTGTTCAGTACATTTTCCTTATATGGCCGGTTATTTCCACTGAAATGGCGCTGAAGAGGACTTTCGACAAACAGGGCAACCGCAAAAATAAGGAGTAGCGAAAATTGCCAACCTGTCAGCGCAGAGCTTTCGATTTGGCAGCCGCCTGCATAGCCTGCACTTGACTGCACCTGCCCCCGCCTGCTCGCACCTGTGGCCCGCACATGTGCGCCTGCCCGCCCCGCCTGCGCGCCTGAACTTCCCGTCGGCGCGGGGTTGCCTGTTGCGGTCATTGCTGATATAATTCGCTTACTATACTCGTGTTCGATTGGAAATTCCGACCGCAATTTGCGGTCGGACAGAGGAAACGAGTATTACTGACTCGCGTTAATGGAAAATTCAAATGCTCGTCAGTATACAATCACAGGGCGGGAGCGAGCACATGGCGCGCAAAAAGCAAAATACTCAGCAGGCACCACGCGCGGCGCCGGCAGGCGAGGGCGCTTCATATGCAGGCGCGTCGGCAGGCGGCGCCCGCCGCGCCATCGTGCTGACGGGCGGCGGCACGGCGGGCCACGTGCTGCCGAACCTGACGCTGCTGCCCAAATTGCTGGCGGCCGGGTGGGACGTGCACTACATAGGCACAAAAAAGGGCGGCGAGGCCGCGCTCATGCCCAAAGAGGGCATAACGTACCACGCCATCCAGACGGGGAAGTTCCGCAGGTATTTTGCCGCCGAGAACTTTGTGGATCCGTTTAAGGTCGCCTGCGGCGTCGCCCAGGCGTTTGCCGTGCTGTCGCGCGTAAAGCCGTCCGTCGTTTTTTCAAAAGGCGGCTTTGTAGGGGTTCCCGTCATACTGGCCGCGAAACTGCGCCGCATACCGTCCGTGGTTCACGAGTCGGACATCACGCCGGGGCTGGCGAACAGGATCTGCGCGCCGCTCGCGTCGGCGATATGCACGTCGTTCCGGCAGACCGCCGGCCATCTGGCGCCATCCTCAAGGGCAAAGTGCAGATGCACGGGTGCGCCCGTGCGGCCGGAGCTGCTCGCCGGGGACAGGGGCGAGGGCTACAGGCTGTGCGGATTCAGCGGCGAAAAGCCGGTTTTGCTCGTCTGCGGCGGCAGCACGGGCTCGCAGAGCATCAACAGGCTCGTGCGCTCGACGCTTGGCGAGCTGCTGAAAACGTTCGACGTGGCCCATCTGTGCGGCAGGGGCAACGCGGCTTCGGAGCTGTCCGGCCTTGAGGGCTACGCGCAGTTTGAATATGCGGGGAGCGAGCTGCCGCACATTTACAGCATTGCGTCGCTGGCCGTGTCGAGGGCGGGCGCCAGCTCGATTTTCGAGCTGCTCAGCCTCCGGATCCCGTCCGTGCTCATACCGCTGCCGCTGAGCGTGTCAAGGGGCGATCAGATACGCAACGCCGAGGAGTTTGAGGGCAGGGGATACTGCGTAAAGCTGGAAGAAGAGCAGATCGCGTCCGGCGGTGTCCTGCTGGGCGCGATTCAAGCGCTTTATGGCGACAGGGCCCGCTACGCGGCCGCAATGGAAGCCGCCGAGTCGGGCGACGCGGCGGCGGAAATACTGGCAACGCTGGAGGCGGTCGCCGCGCGGTGATCGCGGCCCTGCGGCGAAAGCCGCCGGCATCTGCGGCGCGGGGCCGCGCCGCAAATGCCGCATAGCCGGATCTGGTTGCTGCAGATGCCGCGCCGCTGAAGCTGGCGGCGCTGGATCTGGTTGCCGCCGCAGATGCCGCGCCGCCGGATCTGGCTGCCGCCCAGCGGCCCGGCCCGGCCCACGCGGCCTAGCGCTATATGGCGTCCAGCAGTTCCGGGTTTTCCAGCAGCGCGCCGACCGACTCAAGCGTCCTGCGGATCGTTTCCTTCAGCTCGGCGATATTTTCGCTCTCCCGCGATA
>JAISFK010000277.1 GCA_031263625.1 Clostridiales bacterium | reverse complement strand
CGAAACGGCGGGGCCTTGGCTATTATGCTGCGAAGATCGACTGGGGAGCGGATATTTGCCGCCTGCAATGGCGTGTTCATGGTTTTTCTGATGGCGATCACGCTGTACCCGCTCTGGTACGTGACGATAGCCTCGTTTTCCAACCCGCTCGCCGTGTCGCGGGGCGTGGTCACGCTCCTGCCCCACGACCTGGAGCTGGCGTCCTACCGGCGCGTGTTCGAGACGAGAAACATATGGACATCGTACATGAACACGGTGTTCTACGCCGTCGTGGGCACGGCGGTGAGCATGGCGCTGACCGTGCTGGGCGCGTACCCGCTGTCCAAGCGGCGGCTCGCGGGGCGCAAGCTGTTCATGTTCGCCATAATGTTCACGATGTGGTTCGGGGCGGGCATGATGCCCACGTACCTGAACTTCAAAGAGCTGGGCCTGCTGGACACGCGGCTCGGCCTCATTCTGTGCTTCGCCGTCAGCACGTTCAACGTAATCCTCATGCGCACGTTTTTCGAGAACGTCCCGGACTCGATGGAGGAATCCGCGAAGATGGACGGCGCGAACGACTGGCACATCCTGCTTCGGATCTACCTGCCGCTCTCCGGTCCGGCCATAGCCGCCATCACGATGTATTACTTCGTGGCGCGGTGGAACTCGTTTTTCTGGGCCATGCTCCTGCTGTCCGACCAGAGCAAGGTGCCGCTGCAGGTGCTGTTGCGCCGGCTGATCGTCGATGTGGCTTACAGCCTGAACGAGTACGCCGACGTGAGCGCGAACGTCATGACGGAGCAGACCATCGTCTACGCCACGATAGTCGTCGCCGTGATCCCAATGCTTATATTGTACCCGTTCATACAGAAATACTTCGTCAAGGGCGTGATGGTCGGCGCGATCAAGGGGTAGGGGCTAGGGATTAGGGGTTAGGGGTTAGGGGTTAGGGAGTAGAGCGCGGGGAATAGTGCGTAGTGTATAAGTAGTGCATAGTGAGTAGTGCGTAGTGGGGAGTGCAGGGAGCAGAGCGCGGGCGCAGGGAGCAGTGATTAGTGTGTAGTGAGGAGAGCAGGGAGCCATTGATTGAAGCAGTCGCGGCTCGGCCGCGTTTGCATATGCAGTGCAAAATAACGCGAAACCAAAGGAGGAAGCGAGGCTATGATTCAAAGAAAGAGGCTAAGAATGGAGCAAAGCGGGAAACAACACGGGAAACAGCAGAGGAAGCGGCGCAGGCTTGGAAGGCTGGCGGCGGCGCTCGGCCTGATCCTGTCCATGGCCCTGATCGGGGCCATGCTGTCCGCGTGCAACGGCTCGACGAACGACGCCGCGACGACGGCTACCACAGCGACAACGGCCGCCACGACGACAGCGGCAGGCGCGGATGCCGCCACGACGCAGGCGGCCGAAACGACCCCGGCGGCCGCGGAGGCGGCGGCAACTACCGCTGCAAATGCCCCCCCCCCCCAGGAGGAAGGCTTCGCGGAGTATGACGGCGTCTCAAATTTCGTCATAACGGAGGAACCGTCCACCGTGACGCTGTTCTACCCTTTCGGCGCGAACGGCGCCCCGACGCCCGACATGCCCGTGTGGCAGAAGTCGGCGGAACTCACGAACGTGACGATGGAGAACGTGGCGAACCCCTCCATCGCGGACGACGCGCAGTCCATGAGCACGATGCTCGCGTCGGGCACCCTGCCGGACATCATCTGGGGGTATAAGGAGAACCTTCGCCCGCTCATATCTCAGGGCGCATTCATGCCCCTCAACGATCTGATCGATCAGTACGCCCCGAACGTCAAGCGCTTCCTGAGCGAATATCCTGACGCGCTGGCGTCCGGAACCGGCCCGGACGGGCAACTCTACTACATCGGCGGCACGCTGGGCGGCGAGGCCGGGCAGGCGCTGCCGTCCATGGCGTACTTCATCCGGCAGGACTGGCTGGACAAGCTGGGCCTGCCGATCCCGACGACGTTCCAGCAGTTCAAGGACACGCTCTACGCGTTCCGCAACGACGATCCGAACAGCAACGGCGAGAAGGACGAGATCCCCTATCTGAACCGCCAGAGCGGCATTTGGGGCATACTGCCGCTCTTCGGCGCGCACAACAACACCACCTACCTGGGCGACGACGGGCAGATCCACCACGAGGCCATCACCGAGACGTACAAGGAGGCGCTGAGGGAGCTGGCCGTGTGGTACAAGGACGGCATCATCGACCCTGAGATCTGGACGCGCGGCGGCCAGGCGAGGCAGGAGCTTTTCGGCAACGACACGGGCGGATCGACGATAGACTGGGTCACATCGACGGGCGCGATCAACACGAACCCCGACATTCTGGCACAGGTGCCCGACATCAACCTCGTGGGCTTCCTGCCGCCCGCCGACGTGAACGGCAGGGTGTGGATGTACTACACCCGCGAGGCGCTGCACGCGTATGCGTGGGGCATATCGAAGGACTGCGCGGATCCCGTGAAAGTCATGCGCTACATGGACTTCTGGTTCAGCGAGCCGGGCCACCTGCTGCAGGCGTTTGGCATCGAGGGCGTCGATTACACGCTCGTGAACGGCGAGCCGGAGCTGACCGACGAGGCCAAGAACAAGCCGGAGAGCTATCCCGTCTACTCGCGGACAATAGGCATATTCGAAATAGGCAAGGAAGGCAGCATGGAGAGCGAGATCACGACGATGAACGACTCGTCCCGCGAGGCGTTCGAGCTGTACCTCAACTCTGACTGCCTAGTGCCGCCGCTCCCGGCGCTGACGTTCACGGAGGATGAGGACGAGGCGCGCAACCGGATCAACGAGGAGCTGGGGCCATACGTGGACGAGTACCAGCAGAAGATCGTCCTGGGCGCCGAGGACATCGACGCGAGCTGGGATCAGTACGTGAGCGGCCTTGAGTCCATCGGCGTGAACGAGCTCACGAGCATATGGAACGACGCCTACCAGAGGTATGTGGCGACCATAGGGTAATATAATTAAGAAAGGAAAAGCGAAATGTCCAAAAAAATGATCGCTTTCTTGCTCACTGCCGCCATGATGCTGGCGATGCTCGCCCCTGCGGCGGTCGCCGCTCCGGGAGATCCGGGCGGCGGCGCCGAGCCGGAGATCCTGACGCTGCCCGCCACAATGAGCAGCTTCACCTTCGCTCTCGATGACAACAAGGACATCCCGCAGCAGAGCGGCCCCAGTAGCATATTCAGCGTGCGATATGACTCTTGGGGGAGATACACGTTCAACGGCTACGTCAAGTTTGACCTGTCCGGCGTGAGCGTGCCCGCCGAATCCATTTCCAGCGCCGTGTTCACGGTCAGGGGAACAATGAACAACGGCAAACTGCGCGTGTCCGGCATCGACGACACGAGCTGGGACTACGGCATCACGTGGAACAACGCCCCCCAGCACGACCCAGAGCCAATCGACAGCGTTGTGTGCCAGTCAACGGATGCAGGCGCCAGCTTTGACATCACCGACTACTTCAAGGCCAAGCTCGCCGCAGGCGCGGATGGCTTCTCACTGCTCATAGAAAATTATGAGGTAGGTGCGCTGTTCACGCT
>JAISFK010000156.1 GCA_031263625.1 Clostridiales bacterium | reverse complement strand
GACCTGCTTGTGGAATCGACGGCGCAAAGCTCGTCCTTTTGAAGCCTCGCCGCGCGCAGCTTCAGCAGATCCATGCGGTGCTGCTCGGTGATGGACTGGGTGAGCCGGGTGATCTCAGTGGGCGTCAGTTCCCGCGCGGAGGGAGCCCCGGCGACATCCTGCCATCTGGCGACGCGATTATACGTGAATTTGGTAATGTAGGGGAATATCGCCAGCGTGAAAATGTCATCCACAATCTCTTTGTTCCCGCTGAAAACAGCCTCCAAATCCTGCCGGATGCCGGTTTTCACGGCAATTTGCTCGAGCAGCCATATGTCGCCGTACAAGCGGTTTTGGCATTCCCCGTCATATGCCGGCCTTCCCGGCTTGCGCAAGCCGGCGAGTTTCTCCGCTTCGCCCATGTCCCATTCTTTGGGAAAAATGAGCCGGGAGCGCTCCTCAGGCGTGGCAAGGAAGAACTTTGAGCCGGGGGTGAACTTTAGATTCTCATCAAGGGATCCCCAATGGATGTAGCGGTACTTCTTCTTGTCTGTCTCCGGATCGACATAAGACGGCTGGGTGCTGGCGTATGTGTAGCCGTTATTGGTGTGTGGTTTGACATGGTATTGGGCATTTGGATCGACGGGTCTGGCCATGGGCGTCACCTCTCTGTTTATAGTACAAATTATACTATAAATAGATGGGTCTGTCAAGCATGAATTCTTAAAAAACCTATATGCCGCAGCGCTTTGAAGCGCATGGCTTGGTTTCTAGTACAAAACAATGTAAAACTCATGTTATTAGCGGTGAACCTGGCGCTGGCGTTGCAGCGCGAGCTAGACCTGAAAGGGCTGAATCTGAAGTTGGTACTACAAGTCAGAACCCGTGAAAGTCGCTTGTTCAGCTGCTCTCACGGGTTTTGATTCTCAAATCTCTGAAACTTTCGTTAACGAGAAATTAAAATGTAGCAAGGTCTACGCAGAGAACATCATACCGCAGGAGCGAGCAAAGAACGTCAACGAAGTGTACAAACTCTTTGAAATTAATTGCCCGAAAACGATAAATAGAACAAGTTCAGTGTAGCGTTAATTCTTTCGGGAACTATAGATAATTTTGTCAGTGGCACACATTACCTGCATAGGAACCGATGGGCGCACTTCGTGCATTTCGCTTATGTTGGGCACAAGCTACTGGTCGTTCGTAAACATGATCCTTGGAGCCATTAACGTGCAGTGCATCGCTTAACGGGCAAACAAGTGAATACAAATGTATTTTAATGCGCGATTGGGAAAAAATCAACTATTTTTCGTTTAATCCGAGCAAGTTTGTGAGCTGTGTGCAATTTTGAAATTGTTTTTATGCAATATGACTAAGGCGCATCATTTGGTCTTGCTGAGGACCTCCAGCCCAACGTCCACTGCGAGGGGGCGGCCCATCAGCGATATCTCTATAGTGGCTTTACGCTTGTGCCTGTCTATCTTTTTTATGAAACAGGCGGCGCTTTTCTATGATTCGCCTGCCTCCGATCCGCATGACGCGGTCGTACATCGGCGCGAACGGCTTGATGTCGCCGAGCTTCCACAGTATGCCCATTTCTTTTGCCGCCAAGTCCTCAAATCCCGTTTTGATGAAAAAGACGTAGCAAAACATGCTTCTCCGGCCTTTCCGGCGCATGGGCGGGCTTTCGCCCGCTCCCGCCTGTCGTCTTGCCGCCTGCGCGGCCGCCGGCCCGGATCCCGCCGCGATTATCGGCGGGATCCAGACCCAGCGTTCGCGCAGGCAGTTGCTTTACCGATTAGCCGGCCACTTTAGCCGATAGCGGCTCAAATGCTGCGCCGCGCCTCTCAGCGCGGGATCGTTGACTCGTATTTTGCCATGACCAGCGTAAGATCGACAATCGATATCTCGCCGTCGCCGTTGAGGTCGCAGCGCGCGATCTGCTCCGATTCCCACGTTCCGTCCTGCGCCTGCTGCTTGCCGAGGCCTGCGCGCACGATGTCCACGTCCATGAGCGTGACCTGCCCGTCGCGGTTGACGTCGAAGCGGCTGTACGTTTTGAACGCGACCGTGGCCACGGACTCGCCAATCTTCGCGTCGGCCTCCAACGGCTCGCCGCCGCCCGGCCTCTGCATAATGTCGAGGTGGCTCAGGAGCAAGGAAACCGACGCCTGGGTTGCGCTCTTTGGCTTCACCGCTATGTTCAGCAGCGCCCCGTCGCTGTCCTCGTCAAACGTGCTGGCGCCGTTCGCCAGAATATAGACGGAGTACGTCGTGTAGCCGCCCGCCATCGGCGTCTCAAGCACGCGAGTCTCGCATGTCGCATTCGCCGCGATGCTGGCCGGCAACGAAAATTCGATGCTTTCCACGTCCGACGTGCGGAAGCTCAGTATCAGATTGAGCGTGCTGGCGTCCTCGACGCCGCTCCCCTTGAGCGTGTAGCGGGCAACCGCGCTCTGCACGATCTCCTCGGCGATCAGCTCGACGGTGTCCGCGTCCGCGTAAATGCCGGCGGACATCTTCGCGCCGGGCTCCGCGGGCTCTTCGGGGCCGCGCGGCTCAAGCGCGCGCAGAGCCTCTTCCATTGCCGCAATCTGTTGCAAAAGCCCTATCGGCACGTCGTCGGACAGAATCCCCAGCCCGCCCTCTTCGCCGGCGCCGGCCGGCTCGTAGCCAGCACTCTGCGGCGCGGGGCCGCCGGCCGCCAGCGCGACAAAGGCCCACGCCTCGCCGGCCACGGTCTGCAGGTTCTCCCAGCTTGCCGTCGTGTATGCGCGCCCGTCCAGCTTCGCCGCGCGAAGCAACAGCTCTATGAGCCCGCGATACATGGCATACTCGTCCGCCAGGACCAGGCCGTCTATCGCGTCCGCGAGCGCGCCCGCCGCCCCATCTATGGCGTCCTGATCCGCGCCGTCGAGGTCCAGGATCGTGTTCGCGCCATACAGCGAGTCCGCGTATTCATCGGCTGACTCCTCCGTGAACATGCCCAGGCTGACGCTGCCGAGGTTGCCTACCAGCGAGGCGAGCGCCGACTTGTCGCCGGGCTCGGGATCCGGGTCGGGATCTGGGTCAGGATCCGGATCAGGATCCGTGCCTGAATCCGGCTCGGGAATGGGGATTTCCACTCCCGCGCCCGCGGTCACCTGCAAGTCGTATATCTTGTACCTGCTTGAGTCGGGGGCGTAGAACATCATGCCGGTGCCGACCGTCAGCGCGTCGTAGCCGTCGCGCCTCGCGTAGCCGTCCGCCGACTGCATGACCGTGCCGTCCTCTTTCGATATCCAGGCGCTGAACGTCTCGGAGGCGAGGTCATACGTGATCTTGAATCCGTACTTGCGCCCCGCTTCCACCCCCGTGAACGCGAGCCTGTCAAAGCCGCTGGAGCCGTTGTACCATTGGACGTCGCCGCCGGCAATCCGCGCCCTGTACCCCAGCTGCGCGTAGCTGCCCCAGTTGCCGCCCGGCGTCCCGATGAGTCCGAACGTCAGCTCGTCGCCGTTGCCCAACTGCATGAGGCGCAGCACGTAGGTGACGCTGAACTGCCCGCTCGCCGGCGCATCGAACATCCACTTGTTGTTGCCGTAGTTCGGGTTTGCCTTGAAGCCGCCGTCGTCGTCCGGATCCGCCTCGCCCGAGTGCGTGAGGTTGAATATCGTGTAGGCGTTCTCCAGCGGGGCGTAGAACGTCATGCCCTCGATGGCGTTCACCTGGTCGTAGCCGTCGCGGCGGAAGGCGCCCTCGAACGCGACGGCCTTCTGCCCGTCCGGCGTCGTGACCGCGAGGCTGTACGTCTGGTCGCCCAGCCTGTACTCCAGGTCGAAGTGATAGAGCAAGCCCGTGGCAATGCGCGGCTGATCCATGTTGCCCCAGCCGCTCCCGTCGGCCCAGGTGACGGAGCCGTTCGTGTCCAGCGTGAGGCGGTAGCCCGCATCCGCGTACTTTCTTATGAGGAACCTGCCGTTGCCCTCAAAGTTGTTGGGGACGACGGTGTAGTTGGAGCCGAGCGCGTTGATCTTGACGTCGAACCCAACCTTGACGATGGGCGTCGTGGACGCGTCATAGGTCACGCCGAACGGGTAGTACGAGTCGCCCCTGGAGTCCTGCCAGTCCGGGCTGGCGGCAAAGCCGCCCTCCTCCAGCGGGATGGATGTGCCGTCGTCCTCTATGTCGGACTCGGATGGGTCGTAGGCGTAATACTCGTATGCGCCCGTGTCGTCGAAGCCGTCCCTCGCGATGACCCTGTTCGTGTACGACTTGAACACGGGCTGGCTTGCCGGCACTTCGACTGCCTCCGGCGCCCCGCTGTACGTGTTCGATATCGCCGGCGCGGCGACGGCCTTGCCGCGCAGGCCGGAGGCCGCCTCCTTCAGCCGGAAGTCGAAGTTCTCGGGCTTGCTGTACTCGCCAAAGTCCGCGACCACGTTGCCATTTTCGGCCAAAAAGTACTGGGCCGTGGCGTTCGCGCCGCCCACGGCCACGAGCGTGTCGGCGGAAACCGTGCTGAGCGCGTTGTTGTACATGTTCAGGCTGAAAGCTATGCCCGCGTCGCCCGTGAACTGCAGGAAATCGCTGGCGTGCGCCTTCTGCTTTATGAGCGTGTTGCCCACGAACCACACGTTGTTCTGGCCCGCCTGGCCGCGCGCCGCCGAGTCGCCGCCCTCCATGGCATACGACACGACTCTGGGGTTGCCCATGTCGGTCGCGCCCTCCTGCAGCACGGAGCCGATCACGTACAGGTTGCCGCCCTCGGACGCGTCGATCGCGGAGTTCGAGAACGTCCTGCCGTTGACGCCCTCATACAGCAGGCTGTTGACGACATACGCGTTGGCCGCCCGCGTCTTCAGCAGATGGCCCTCGTTGTACGCGCGGGACGATATGGAGTCCACAAAGTACAGATAGTCCACGTGCCCCACATATATGTTGTGCACCTGGCCGTAGCCGTTCACGCCGTTGTTGTGGATGTTGCAGCCGACGAAGTGGAGATCCCACACGTCCGCGTCGCTGTCCGGCTTCTGCCCCGTGAGCACGCCGTTGTTGTTCTCGTAGAACTCGCAGTTGTAGAACCACAGGCCGCTCGCCACGTCCGGGCGCACGCCCGCGTGGTTTCCGCCCGAGTTCTGCCTGTCCACGGCGCCGCGAAAGCCCAGGTTGCGTATCACGACGCGCTTGGCCTGAATGACCCACGCCGCCTTCTGGTTGGGCAGATCGAAGCCCGTGACGTCCATCTGAGGGTACTTGCCGCTCTCGTCCGCGACGCCGACAAACTCGAGGTCCGGCGTGCTGACGGTGGCGTAGGCGTCCACCCCCAGGTACGTGCCGGGGTATATCATGATCGTGTCGCCGGGTATGGCGTCAACGAGCGCCGCCGCCGGGGTGGGATAGTCGTGGCCCGGCCCCACGCTCAGCGTCGTCGGCTCCGTGTGGATGTTGCGCTTGGTCGTGAGCGCCACGGGACTGCCGTTCACCCTGACGTTGCTGATGGAGAACTCGCCGTCCTCCCACGCTGCCTCCGCGCCGGTCTGCGCGATCAGCACGATCTGCCCGACGTCGGCGAGATTCGGCGTGCCAGCGCGCTGCAGAAAATTTTCGGCGACGAGCTCGCCGCCGACCCACACGCTGTACGTCGCCGGCCCCGCGCCGAGGCTGACCGCCTCCTTCACGCTGTACGTGCCGCCCTCCGCGTATGCGACAGTCGCGAGGGCGCCATAGTCGCCCCCGTCGCGCACGTCGAAGTAGCCGTCCTCGTGGGCGCGGAACGCCGTCTGCGCGTCCTGCCAGGAGGCGACGTTTTGCCCCGCGCCGCTCAGCGCGACGACGGCGTTCACGGACGCCTTGCCGATTGTGATGTCGTACTCCACCGTGACCTCGCCCGTGTAGGTTGCCGGCAACATGTACGCCGCGTCCGCCCATGTCTTTTTCGACATCACGGGTTCCGGCGCGGGGCTGCCCGCGCTCGCCAGCTGCGGCAGCCCGGCGACGGCCGCGACGAACGCGAGGGCCATCGCCGCCAGGAATTTTGAAACGCTCCGTAGTTTCATTTGCTGAAAACCCCTTTCTCCCATTATATAGAATTTATTCGAGCGCTCCGGCGGCCGGCAAGGCGCCGCTTCCCACGCGGCGCGTGGTTTTTGCCTGCCTTGGGAGTTTTTCGCCTGCTCAGGGCCCGTTCTGCGCATTAACGTTAACTATGCGGGCTCTCCGCGGCTGCAGAACTGCGGCCTGAGCCAGACCCATGAACATTAACGTTAATTATTTAGGCAAAAAATAAAATGTGCTCTCCGCGCCCATGTCAAAATTATAGATTATGCCGTTTTTGTTGTCAATAGGTTTTATCGCGATTTTTTTTGCGCCGGCAACCCGCCCAGAATGACGGAAGGGAGGGACAAGCCCGAATAGCGCGGGGCGCCGGGAGTCGAGCATGAGTCGAGCATGAATTGGCCGGCGCGAAGATGGCTATTGACAAACAGTGGCCGCGTATTCTATAATGACAACAAATTATTCAGAGAGGGCATGGATTTATATTTTTTCGCCTAATCATTAACGTTAATGAACGCGAGGCGAGCGACGCCTTCGACTCGTTAATGTTAACGATATATTTACATTAATTTTTGAGGGGTGAAAGAAATGAAAAAGCGAAACGCAACAAAGATCCTGCTTGCTCTCGCCATCGCCGCAGCCATGACGGCGAGCGGGTGCAATGGCGGCGGCACGGGCGGCGGGACTACGGCGGCCACGACGACACCCGCCGCGGCGACGACCGCGGCGGGGACGGAGGCCGCCGCGGAAACGGCTGCGGAAGCCACGACTGCCGCCGCGCCGGCGACGGCCGTCGCCGAGCAGCCGGCGGCCCCGGCAGACGGCTTCACGCCTAGGAACGCCGAGGGCCTGCGCGTCGGCGCGAGCAGCGAGGGCGACGTGCTCACCATCGCGATGGACGAGTGGAAAAAGGATCTCTTCCAGCCATCCATCGACCTGTTCAGCGCCACATACCCCGACATCAAGCTGGAGTACAGGAGCGTCGAGATCGCCAACAACGAGGTCATGACCGCCCTGGCGGCGGCCAACGACCTGCCGGACGTGATCTACGACATGCAGAACCCGCTGCCGTTCTTCATCTCGCAGGGCTGGGTCGCGCCCATAGACGAGTACGTGGCGGGCGACCCGGACTTCGCCTACGTCCCGCAGGACGCGATCGACTGGCGCACATACGGCGGCAAGCTCTACGCCATGCCCGTGCGCGCGCACATCAACAACACGATTGCCATCAACCTAGATCTAATGGACGAGCTGAACCTGGATCTGCCGCCGGAGGACTGGACGCTCGAGGACTACAAAAACTTCCTGATCGCGGGCACGACGGATCAGTACTCGGGCACGGAGGAGCCGCCCGGCAGCGACATGATCGGCCCGGCTTTCGTGGCGGGCGAGCACCTGTGGGGCTACCATCAGGACACGAACTCCTTTGACCTGACAAACGGCTGGATCAAGGGCGCCAACTTCGTGAACGAGGTGCGCGCGATACCAGGCGTCGTCGCGGGCACCCTGCGCAACGCGGAATTCTACTACGAGGACCCCGACTGCGACTACACGCGGACATTCGGCGACGGCGCCATCGCCGACGGCAACATGGCGTTCAAGATGGGCAAGGTGCTCTCCATCGCCACGGACACCGCGTCCCAGGCTGATCTGCGCAGCCTGCCGTTCAGCTGGACGTACCACTCCATCCCGCAGGATCCATCCGTCGGCGTGCGCCCGGCCATACAGGGCACGAACACGATCATGTGCTCCACGACGAAGCACCCTGAGGCTGCCGCGGAGATTCTCAAATGGTTCTCCTACGGCGAAAAGGGCACGATAGCATGCCTGGACTGCTACTACAACAAGGACGCGTCCGACACCTCCAACGGCAGCCTGTTCATAGTGCCGGTGACGAACAACCCCAACATACTCGCGAAATTCGCCACGCTGGGCCTCGTCAGCGACGGCATCTCTTACATGGCGTCCCACATGGACAGCTCCATACACTACGACCTCTACTCGCTCGTGCCCGGCTACGCCGAAACGTTCGACAACGTGCTGGACCCGGCGGCGAAAGCCGTGGGCAACGGCGAGGACGTGAGCTCCGTCGCGGCGGAGACGTCCGCGAAGGCCACGGAGGCCATACAGGCCGCCCGCGCCGAATTTGACGCGACGCTAAAGGACGTGCAGGCGCAGTACGACGCGAGCCGCTAGTCGCGGCTCGTCCATGCCGGGCGGGCGCGCGCAAAGAGGGAGCGAATGACATGAAACGATCCGCCATTGCCGGGGCGGCCGTCGCCGCCGTCCTGGCAGGGCTCGCGGCGACGGCGCTCGCCGTGAAGCCCCAGTCCACGACAGAGCTGCGGGAAAAGCCCGCTCCCGACATTCCTTTCATCCTGAGCAACTGGACGGCCATAGCCCCCGGCTCCGTCGAATGCGGGGCGGACGCGCTGCTGGCCGCGAATCCTGATCTCGCAGCGGATCAGGGCGGCGTTCGTCTCGCCGGCGGGGGGGGGGGGTATTTGGGCAAAACCCTCCGCATACCGGCAAGCATCCCGCGCGCGGGCGCGTACAGCGTCGCGCTGACATACGCGCCCGCCGCCGAATCCATGCTGGAGCACCTGCTGGAACTGGAAGTTGAAGGCGGGAGCGGAGGCGGCAACGGGGGCGAAAGCGGCAGCGCCGGAGAAGGCGGGAGCGGCGCGGAGAGCGGGGGCGCCAGCGAGGATGCAAGCGCCGGCGGAACCGATAGCGGCGGCGGCGCCGTCACGGCGCTCGTCCCGTCCATCTGGATCGACGCGGAAACCCGCTACGTCGTGGACGGCGCCGGCAACGAGTACTCGCCCAAGCAAAGGAACCTGCTGGAGCCGGTTTCCAGCTACCTGCTCGACTACGACAGCGTGAACAGGGGGCCGATCGCGATCGAGCTGCCCGCGGGCGAGTCGGAGCTTCTCGTCCGCAACATA
>JAISFK010000153.1 GCA_031263625.1 Clostridiales bacterium | reverse complement strand
CCTCAGAACTGATCGCTCTGCCGGAAAACTCTCTGACAGACTTTCCCATGGAGGGTTTGCCACCACCTTTCCAAGTCTATCATAGCACGTCGCGGCATGCGCTGATCAGCCCCCTTCGCGAAAAAATTTTGTCGTCCGCCTGCAACGCCCGCGCCTTTGCTGCATCCTGCTTTCATGCTTCAGGTCTGGCGACAATTCCTAAAAGCTCTTTCCAACTCTTTCCAACTTTGCGCTTTGCGATTTCCTCTGCGGTCACGGCGGCGCAGAAACCGCGAACGTAGGTGGGCCGCCCATCGTCAAACGCCGTGATCGTGTTGGCGATTTTGAGAATATCCGCTGGGGGCAAGCCATACTTCCAGCGCGGGTCTTCCGCCAATCTGTCCGCGCCCCAAGCCGAAAGGTTGAACGGAGGATTGGCGAGTATAAGTCGGAGGCAGGGGTAAACCCGCTTACACAGCGGATTTGCCCCTGCCTTTGATTCTTCATCGCTTTCCCGAGAGCATTTGCGGATAGAACTCATAAACATCCATCGCGCCGTCATACCCGCAATCGCCAATTCTGGGGGAATTGGTGACGGGAAGCAGCGTGTCGCAATGCTCATGCGACTCGCCGCAGGCGTCGCAGAAAAAAGGGTTGTCGGAATCATATACGCATTCGGCGCATATTACCGTGGCCGGCTCCCCGCAGGACGAGCAAAGAAAGGCCGGCGGGACGTTGCGCGCCAGCAGCCGCACGGATGCCTTTTGCGTCTTTCGCGTAGTTTCGCCTACGACGGTGATGAGCGTATCCGTGGGGGTGCCAAAGTCGTACTCGTGCATCAGTTTGTCCTGGTAAGGAAAAATATCGCCAAGCTTGCGGCTTTTGCCGATCTCATTCAGGCCGCCAGGAATGGAAAAGGCGCTCATGTGGCCGCAGCATTCCAGCCATATTTTGCGCAGGAAGCTGTCCACGCTCGAAAGCGCCGCCGTGACGGGCACGTCAACGTACAGCCAGTAGCCCTTGGCATGCGCCCCCTCGATCTTCAGAAGAAAGCATTTCTGCGGGCCGCCCTGCCCGTCATAGTCCGCGTGGGCTTTGATCAAGTGGTTTTTCATCGCGGTCTTGCCGAACTGCCCGCCGCACAAATAGCAGTTTCCTTTTGTAACAGAAGCCATTTGCATTTGCCCCCCGTTTCCGTGATATTTCCGTGATATTGTTGTATACATAATAATACGCGCCGCCCGCAAAAGCAAGCCCGGCCGTGCGCGCGCGCCGCCTACACCGCGCTCAGTGCGCTCAGTCCGCCGCGCTCAGTTGCGCAGCGCGTGGATGGGCGCCGGGATCCTGCCGCCGCGCCCGATGAAGCCCGCGCACCCGAACGGGTTGACCGCTATGACGGGGGCCGAGCCCAGCAGCCCGCCGAACTCCACGACGTCGCCGACGACCTTGCCCGGCGCCGGGATGATCCGCACGGCGGTCGTCTTGTTGTTTACCACGCCTATGGCCATCTCGTCCGCGATGATGGCCGAGATGGCCTCCGCGGGCGTCGAGCCTGGCACGGCGATCATGTCCAGCCCGACCGAGCAGACGCTCGTCATCGCCTCCAGCTTGGCGAGGCCGAGCGCCCCGCAGCGGACGGCGCCTATCATGCCCTGGTCCTCGCTGACCGGGATGAACGCGCCGCTCAGCCCGCCCACGTAGGACGCCGCCATCGCGCCGCCCTTCTTCACGGCGTCGTTGAGCAGCGCCAGGGCGGCGGTCGAGCCGTGCGCGCCGCAGCGCTCAAGCCCCATCTCCTGCAATATGTCGGCCACGCTGTCGCCCTCCTGCGGCGTCGGCGCGAGCGACAGATCGACAATCCCGAACTCGGCGCCCAGCCGCGCCGACGCCTCCCGCGCGACGAGCTGGCCCATGCGGGTTATCTTGAACGCCGTCCGCTTGATCGTGTCGGCCAGCTCGCCGAAGTCCGCGCCGCGCGCCTGCTCGATCGCCTTGCGCACGACGCCGGGGCCGCTCACGCCCACGTTTATGGCGCACTCCGGCTCGCCCGCGCCGTGGAACGCGCCCGCCATGAACGGGTTGTCGTCCGGCGCGTTCGCGAACACGACGAGCTTGGCGCAGGCCAGCCCGCCGCGATCCGCCGTGAGCCCGGCCGCGCGCTTGACGACGCCCCCGATGTCGCGCACGGCGTCCATGTTGATCCCCGCCCTGGTGGACGCCATGTTCAGCGACGCGCACACGCGCTCCGTGCAGGCCAGCGCCTCCGGGATGGAGGCGAACAGCTTCCTGTCCGCGTCCGTGAAGCCCTTGTGGACGAGGGCCGTGTAGCCGCCGATGAAGTTGACGCCGATCGCGCCCGCCGCCCTGTCCATGGCGCGCGCGAAGTCGGCGAAGCCCTCCGCGCCGCGGCACGGGGCGGCCACCATGGCGATCGGCGTGACGGACACGCGCTTGTTCACGATGGGTATGCCAAATTCCCGCTCGATATCCTCCCCCACGCGGACGAGGTTTTGCGCCTTCGTGGCTATCTTGTCGTATATTTTCGCGCACGCGCGGCCCGCGTCGGGGTCGGCGCAGTCCAGCAGCGATATGCCCATCGTGATCGTCCTGATGTCCAGATTCTCGAAGCTCAGCAT
>JAISFK010000130.1 GCA_031263625.1 Clostridiales bacterium | reverse complement strand
TTGCATGCGGATCTTTGGCGGCCGGCTGCCCGCATTCGCCTCCTATGGCGGGCGGCGCCTGCTTTTCTGCGGATTTTTTCCTGCGCCCAGCCTTTGGCGCACTTATTTTGCTCCAGATTGCGCCAATTCTCTATGCTTTGCGGCTCGCGCTACTTTCACGCTTCAGCCGTGCAAATCGTGATGCGGCCTTGAGCGGTTCGGAATTTTATGTTATTATGTGACTGTCATGCAAAAATGGCATGGGGAAAGGCTCTGGATGCAAAAATACACGCATATTATTTGGGACTGGAACGGAACCTTGCTCGACGACGTGGCGCGGTGCATGGCTGTCATCAACGCCATGCTTGAAAAGCGCGGGCTGCCCGCGCTCGCTTCGGTCGATGCGTACCGCAGCGTTTTTGGATTCCCGGTCAGGGACTATTATCGGCGCGTGGGGTTTGATTTTGGCAAAGAGGCGTTTGAGACGCTGGCCGCCGAGTACATAGAGCTTTATTATGGCGGCGACGAAAATGGCGGCGGCATTGGCGATGGCAAGGGGTGCGGAAGCGGCGGCATTGGCTATGGCAAGGGGCGCGGAAGCAACGGCAGCAGCGCCAGCGATGCCTGCGGAAATGGCTACGGTGCTGGCCGTGGCATCAGTTGCGACATCAGGCTGTTCCCTGGGGCTGCGGAGATCCTCGCCGAATTTCAGCGCGGCGGCATCCGCCAGGTTATTCTGTCCGCGTCCGAAACGGGGAAGCTTTTGACGCAGATGAGGCCGTTCGCCATCGATTCGTACTTTGACGAAATACTCGGCGCGCAGGACATTTTCGCGGCGGGCAAGGCTGATCTCGGGATGGCATACGTGCGTCGCGCGATGCCGGAAAGGGCTGTGCTGGTCGGCGACACGGTCCACGACAAGGAGGTCGCCGACGCGCTGGGGGCTGACTGCGTGCTCGTCGCCAGCGGCCATCAAGGCAAAGCGACCCTGCTCGCCTGCAACGCGGCCGTGGCGGACCATTTGGAGGGCGCCAAAGCCCTGCTGGGCGGCGGCTTATAGATAGCGGCGACATGCAGATAGCGGCGGCAAGCGGCGGCATATAGATATAACACATATAATATGGGGGTGCAAAATGACCGACTTTATGGACGCAAAAGGAATTGCCAATCGCCTGAAGCGCATCGAGGGCCAAGTGCGCGGCCTTGTCAAGATGGTTGAGGGCGACAAGTCATGCGAGGAAATTCTGATTCAAATCAGCTCGGCGAAATCCGGCCTGCAAAAGGCGGGGCAGATCATTTTGGAGCGCCACTTGGGCCATTGCGTGTCGGACGGCATCCGCGACGGAAAGGAAGACGAGGCGATAGGGCGGATGTCGTCGGCGATTGAGCAGTTTTCGCGCATGGTCTAGCCCTAGCCCCTGCGGCGGGCCGCCCCGCCCGCGCCTTCGCCTTGCAGCAAGCTTCGCCCTGCCGAGTGGGCTGTGCGGCGACACGCCACCTGTGCAGTCCGCGCAGCATTTTCGCGTTCTCCGCGCGGGGCGGGGCCTCTCCGCTTTCGTCGGCCCGATATCGCCGCCCTGCAACCTACAGCAAGCTCCGCCCTGCCGAGCGGGCTGTGCAGCGACACGCCGCCCGTGCAGCCCGCGCAGCATTTTCGCGTTCTCCGCGCGGGGCGGGGCCGCCCCGCTTTCGTCGGCCCGATATCGCCGCCCTGCAACCTACAGCAGCTCCGCCCTGTCGAGCAGATTGTACAGCATTTCCGCGATCTCCGCGCGGGTCGCCGCTTTCGCCGGCTCGATGTCGAGCGCCGAATCGTCCAGAATCCCCTCGGCGTAGCAGAACGCGAGCGCGGGCTTCGCGTAGTCCGCGGCGGAGCGGTAGTCGCCGAACTGCGCGAGCGCGTCCCGGATTGCCGTGTCGCCCAAGGCCGTGTCCATGCCGCACAGCTTCGCGGCCCTGGCGGCCATGACCGCCGCGTCCTGCCGCGTGATCGTGCCGCCGGGGTTGAATTTGCCGCCGCCGACGCCGCTGACGATCTCGTAATAGTGCGCCGTGGCGACCGGCCCCGCAAACCACTCGCCGGACGGCACGTCGGCAAACGGGCTGCCGGGCTTTTCCGGCAGGCCGAGGGCGAGCGCCGCCATCTTGGCAAATTCCGCGCGCGTCACCGAGCCGTCCGGGTCAAACTTGCCGCCGCCCTTCCCGCCGATGATCCCCCGCGCGGCAAGCGCCTCGATCGCGGCCCTGCCCGGATGCGCCGCCACGTCCGCGAATGCCGCGCCGGGCTGCGCGATCGGGGCTTTTTTCACGTCCGCATGCTTGCCGGGCAGCCCGTTCGTTTCCAACGGCTTGAACGCGCCGCGCCTCACCGCGTCGCCCATGCGGTACAGGCTGCTGCCGCCCTCCAGCGCGCGCTTCGCGGCCGCCAGGGCGTAAAGCCCCTGCTCCGTGGACATCTGGCTGTTGCCGGAGCCGTCCGCAGTGTGGCTGAAGCTGCCGTCCGCGTTCTGGAACGACAAAACGTTGCCGACGAGCGTGCAGCCGTTTTTCACGAAGCGCACGTCGTCCGCGGGAATCCCAAGCTCGCACAGGGCGACGAGCACCTGCGCGACGCTCTCCAGCGCGGGCGCTCCGCCCGACATGCCGCTCGCGTAGCCGCCCTTGGCGTCCTGCGCCTTCGACAGGCAGGCGAGGGCCCTGTCCGTCGCGGCCTTGGCCTCCGGCCTGTCCTGATATTTCGCCAGCGCCTGCAGCGCCATGCCCGTGAGGTCGGGGTCGGATTTTTGCCCCTTTGTCTGCTCCGACGCGCCGCCCGTGAGGTTCCAGCCGCCGTCGTCGAGCTGGCGGCGGAGGATCTCAGCGATGTAGCCGTCGCGCTGCCCGTTGGCGTAGCCCAGGCTGTCTAGGGCGATCAGCGCCCATATCGGGCCGTTTATGCCCTGCCACACGGTCCTGTCGAAGTCCTCCAGCGGCTGCGTGAGGTCGTAGCCCGCGACGTCGCGCGGGTCGTAGCCCGCCGCCGTCAGGCCGAGGATCACGCGGCTGTACTCCGTGTATTTTTTGTCGTGCAGGACGCCCTCGCACGCCTTTGCGTACTTCTCGACGGTCGCGCGGTAATTCTCGTACCACGAGTCCGGCACGGCATATCCGCTCCGCGCAAGGCCGATCACCGCCCACTCGCCGCCGACGGAGTCCACCTGCGGGTTTTTGACGGTTTTGAGCGTGTAGGCCGCCGCCTCCGCGACAGCTTTGTCAAGCGCGGCCTTGCCGGGCGCGCCCGTCGCTCTCGCCACGACCGCCGCGCGAGCGGATTCGCCCGCCGTGGCAGCCGCGTTCGCCGCGACCGCCCCGCCAGCCGCGCTCGCTGGGGCGGCAAACGGAAGCGCCATGAACAGCGCTATGGACAGCGCTATGGACAGAACGAGAGATAGCGCTGGAATAAATTTTGCGTTCCTGTTAATGCGCGCTTTCATAACCGGCCTTCTTTCTCAAGTTTTGGCGCGAGCGCACGTTTTTGCGCTTACCATCCTTATTTCATAAGGTACTATGTTTAGGTTGCGTTGTCAATATTCTATGCCGCGATTCTATGCCGCGATCCTATGCGATCCTATGCGATTCTATGCCGCGATGTCTTCCGCGAAGCGCTGCAGGATCGCCGTCGCCTCCGCGCGGCTCGCCTCGCCCTTAGGCGCGAGCGTCGTCAGGGTGCGCCCGGCGATCAGGCCATTCGCGTTCGCCCACTTCATCGCGTCGCTCGCCCACGCGGACACCTCGCCCTCGTCGCTGTACGCGGCGGCGTATTCGTACTCGGCGGCAGCGAGCCCGGCGCCCCGCGAGCCCCGCGAGCCGCCCCGCGCGTCCAGGCCCTTCCATTTTGCGTAGTTGTGCAGGATCGTCGCAAACTGCTCGCGCGTGACGTCGTCGTCCGGGCCAAACAGCCCGCCGCCGTAGCCGCCCGCTATTCCGCTCGCGGCGGCCCACGCGACCGCCTCGCCGTACCACTGCCCGGCCTGCACGTCGCCGAACGCGGCCGCTCCGGCCTGCGCGCCATCCTGTGCGCCACCCTGCGCGTCGCCGCTCCCGCCGCCGCCATTATCGTTGCCGCCGTTATCGTTGCCGCTACTGCCGCCCCCGCCGCCGCCGGCGCCCGGCGAGCCCTCCTGCCGCCACAGGATCGTGACGGCCATGGCGCGGGACAGGTTCGCGCCCGGCGCGAACGCATCCGCCGCCGTGCCTGTCATCAGCCCGTTTGAATACGCGTAGCGCACATTGCGGTAGAACCAGTCGCTCTTTGCGACGTCCGCGAACGGGTTAATCCACTCGCTGACGAAGAACGCCGACAGGCGGTCGGTCGTGAACACGACGGCCTTGGACGCCGCGTCGTACCGCGCGCCCCTCATCTCGGCAATGGCGCCGTCCTCGTCGATGCTGTAGGCCGTCAGCAGGTCGTAGTCCTCGCGCCTCGCGCCCTCCGGCAGGCTCGGCAGCTTGAGCGCGACCGTGACCGCGCCGTTGAAGCTGCGGATCTGCTCGCCGCCCGCCCACACGGAGAGGATAAACGCCGGGTTGCCGCCCACGACGGCCCGCTGCTTCGCGTTGAGCGCGGCCGGCTTCGCGCCGATTTCGCCCGCCGTGCCAGCTTCGCCCGCAACGCCCCCAGCCCCGCCAGCCGCACCCGCCGTGCCAATTTCGCCAACCACGCCCGCGGCGCCAGCCGCGCCGGTTTCGCCCGTTCCGTCCGCAGCGTCGGCCACACCCGCAGCGCCCGCAGCGACCGTCGCGTCCGCTATGACGACGCGCACAATGTCGCCGTCCGCCCTGCCCCTGGCAATGCCTCTGAGCGCCGCCGCGTCAAACGCGACGTCGCCGTTTTCGGTCCGCACGCTGAGGCTCATGCCGTTTCGCGCCAGCTCCCTGACCGCCGCGACCTCCAGATCAAGCTCGATGGCGCTCGCCCCGCCCGTCTCCGTGACCGCGAGGGTTACGCCCGTCTTGCCGCCGTCCTTCGCCTCGCCGATCAGGGCCTTCACGTCGTCCGTCCCGGCCTCGGCGACCGCCGCGCCGCCCGCGCCGCCCATGCCGGCAGCCACCGGGATCTCGGCGTACACGCTGTCCCCGCCGCCGCCCCCAGCCGCGCCGGCCGGCGTTTTGCCGTCGTCGAGAGACGTCGCCCCGCCCGTCCCCGCGCTTCCTCCGGATATCGGGGGCGACACGCCGGAATTGGGCAGGGCCGACAGCCACTTGTCGTAGTAGGTGTCGTCCGTCGCCAGCGACGGGTACTCCCTGTCCTCAAACCAGTCCCTGACCTCGTAGGCGTAGTCGTTGACATAGTGCCAGATGACCACGTCGCCGTCCTGCAGCGCGTACTCCCGCAGGCCGAGCCTCGGATGGCTGCCGTCGGAGCCCGTCGCGCTTTTGCCGACCGTGTACATCCAGCCGGAGCGCGGCCCGTTCGTGAGCTCGCTCAGCCAAGTGCCGGTGCCGGGGATCATGATTTTGTCGATGTAGTTGTCGTTGCTCTTTATGCTGAATTGCAGGCCGCCCAGCGCCCGGACGAACAGCTCTAGCGCCGTGGCGCCCCTGTCCATCGCGTATGTCCGCATCGGGATCCACTGCTCGTACACGGCGCCCCTGTAGTCGCCGTTCGTCAGGTCGATGTCCCCTGACGACAGCGTCGAGCCGATCAGGACGAAGCTGACGGAGATAGTGTTGCCCGCGTTGCCGCTGCCGCTGCCGCCGTCGCTGGCGCCTCCGTCGCTGGCGCTGCCGTCGCCGCCGTCATACCGCCTTATGACCGAAACCGTGAACAGGGCCTGAGCGCCCTCGTATTCGGCAACCACCGTCCGCGCCCCCGCCGCGCCGGAGTCAAAGCCCTCAAAACTGACCTGGCCGGGCGCGAGGCTCACTGCCGCCCCGTCCGTGAAATACGCGGTGATTGCCATGCCGCTGGGGTCAAAGCTCTCGCCGATGTAGTAGATGCTCTTGTACTCGCTCTCGACCGCCAGCCTGTAGACCACCGGCGCGACGGCCTCGCCGTGCACGGGATAGTCCGCGCCCTGCGCCCAGTTCTTCCAGCTGCCCTCGCCCGCGTTGAGCAGCGCTGCAACGCTCCCGTCGCGCATCTCCGCCGCGCTCGCCGCCCTCGCGAGGCTGCCCGCGTC
>JAISFK010000089.1 GCA_031263625.1 Clostridiales bacterium | reverse complement strand
CGGCACCGCGACAGCGTATATCCCATTGACAAAGACAATTTTTATGTGCCGATATGGCTGATATAGCGTGGGGGAAAGCCGGTCGCGCACCCTCGCGCGCCATGCGCGGCTCCCCGCGCTATGCCAGGTCGAAGCTGAAAACCCCGGTCTCCGAGCTTCCCCATGTGGAGACCAATTCAAAGCGCACGGACGTCACAGCCGCGTTTATGGGCACGTACACGAGGCGCTGATGATTCCCCTCCACAGAAATCACCTTTTCCGGCCCGGCGCCCGCCGCCGCGCTCGCGCTCGCGCTCGTTCCTATCGCCGCGCCCGCGCTCGCGCCCATGCCTGCTGCCGTGCCTGCGTCCGCCCCATCGCCGCCGCAAGCCGGCTGCCCGCCCGGTCCGGCGCCGCCGGCCGCCGTCTGCAGCACGAGGCGAAAGTCCCGAGGCAGCGTCTTGGGCACGCAGGCGGCCTGGGCGCGGCGGTAATAATTGGCGAACATGGGCCGCTTGTGCAACTGGCCTTCCGGCTGCGTGTCCCGGTTCAAATCGCTGTCGAAGACAAATCGGGCGCGCTCAACAAACACGGGTTCCGGGAAGCAGAACTCGACCGAATCTCCGGGAACCAGCGCCAGGCGATTTTCGCCGCTCGCGTCGGGGCGGTCGGCGCCGTTCAGCAGAACGCTGCCGCAGGCCGCGCCATTCGTAGCGTCAGTCCCTGCCGCGCCCGCAACCTCAGCTCCTGCTCTTGCCGCTGCCGCGCCATCCGCAGCGCTCGCGCCCGAACCAGCAACCGCGCTTGCGCCGCCGGCGGCAATCGCCGCTTTCGCGCCGCCCCTCCTCACGCGGATCGCCGCTCTCGCCATGAGCGCGGGCGGCCTGCGCCGCAGTCCCGGAAGCCAGCAGTCGTCCTCCATGAGCATATCCTGCAATTCCCGGATGTGCTTTTCGCCCACGCCCCTGGGGCTGGCTCCGCGCGCCGCGGCGACGGCCGCCGCCGTTCCGGCGGCCTGCCCGAGGACGGCGCAGGTGGCCATCACGCGAGTGGAGCTGAGCGCCACATGGCTTATGCTGATATTGCGCCCGGCGAACAGCAAGTTTTCTATATTTTTCGAGTACAGGCAACGGTAGGCTATGCCAAACGGCGACGGCGCGGGGTGATAGACAGTGGGCGGCTCGGCCGTGCGGAAGCCATCGGGGTTGTGATCGTCCATGGGCCAGCCGCCATAGGCGACGATGTCGTCAAAGCGGCCTCCGGCGCGCACGTCGGCCTGAGTCATGACATAGTCGCCCACATAGCGGCGGCTCTCCCTCTTGCCGGGCAGAAAGCCCATCCAGTCCAGATCGTAGTTGGCATATTTTTCCCTGTTGCCCGGATCGTTTTTCACAAAGTCCCACATGCCGTATGCCACGGCCAGCAGCTCGTCCCGCAGCCGCTCCGTGTCCGCGATGCTGTCCCTCGCGCCGCCCAGCTCCAAGTACCAGAAGTTCTCGCCGTCGTCGCCGAGATCCGGCGTCCGGTGCGGCAGGCTTTCCCTCGTGTACTTCTCGGCCCACGCGGGCGGGATGAAGGTTTTGGGGCTGTCCGTTTCCCTGGCCTGCAAGAGGATGGACAGGCCCATGGTCTTCCGATCGGCTTCTGTCGGCGCGATGTCCTCGCCAAACTCGTCCCTGGCCTCGTGGCCCACGCGGTGCTCGGCGCCGGTCAGAGGGGCGAGCACGCTGTCCCCGGAGCAGTCGGCGAAAAGGGGCGCCTCCACCCTGTGGAATGTCTGCGTGGTGGTCTGCCAGCCCGTGACGGAGCGAATTTTGCCCCCGTCCGTCTCCGCGTCCAGGCAGGAGCAGTTCAGCAGCAGAGTGATGTTCTTCTCCATGCGGGCCTTCTCGTGCACGATGCCATCCCAAATGCTGTAGTTCTTGTACGGGTTGCGGTAGAGGTTCTCCAGCATCAGCTCCTCCACGATGCCGGTTTCCTGCCTGTCCCTGCCCTGGGCCCCCATGACCCACATGCGCACCTCGCTGGACGCATTGCCCCCAAGCATTGGCCTGTCCTGCATCAGCACGACGGAAAGCCCGCGCCTGGCGGCGGCAAGCGCCGCGCACAGCCCCGCAAGGCCGCCGCCCACGACGCAGAACTCTGCGGAATGGCCGATCGTTTGAAAAGCGCCCATGATCCTGTCGCCCCCCTTTCGCGTTTGATATACTTCAGCAATACTCGTTTCCTCTGTCCGACCGCAAATTGCGGTCGGAATTCCCAATCGAACACGAGTATAATAGACTATCGGCGTATCCATGTCAAATATTAGCCAAATAATTGTCCATTGGCCAAATCGCGCCAAACCGCGCACAGCCGCAGGCAGGCGGCGGCATGCGGCTGCCATTATATACAAAACTCACATCTGGTTCCTATAGGATGTGAGTTTTGTGTATTGAATGGACAATTTCAATAATGTACAAATATAGTAGGCACATTGTAATGGAGCGCAGTAGGACAAAAATGAGAAAGGTCGTGGATTATGCATTACAAGACGCATCGCAAAGCAGGAAAGAGAAAGATTCTGTCGATTTTTTTGGCCCTGTCGATGATTCTGGGCAGCCTGGCGCTGGCGCCGCTGGGAGCGCTGGCCGCGCAGCCCGGATCTGAGCCAAAGATTTTTCTGGACACGTTCGAGGTGGACGCGGACGGCATCGCCATAACGCCCGTCGCGGACAATTTCGTGGCCAGATCGACGGATAGAATGTCTGTCGTTTCGTTCGAGGGCGACTGGCAGACGTTTGAAACGACGCACGGCGCGAGAGTCGAAGGCGGCGGGACGGGCCGCGGCTCGCTCATATATGAGATGAGCGAACCCATCGTGGGCTTTGCGGCAGCAGCCATAGCCGCCAACAACCCGCCTATCGACGTCGAGGTTTCCGTCTCCGCCGACGGCGCAAGCTATGCGCCAGTCGCGAGCGTGACGTCAATCGTCGAATCAAACTACAACATGTCCAGGTACGAAACGCAGCTGTCCGAGCCTGGCGCAGGCGTCGGGGTTGACGGCGCCCGCTTCCTGAAAATAACTTTGGTGGCGTCAGACGCTACGTCATGGATGAACAGGGGCTTTTCCAGCGTGTCCATCGAGACGCTGGCGGGCGGCGGGTCGTCTGGCGACGACGAAGAACCGGGTGACGACGAAGATGAGCCGGAGGAACCGGAGGAGCCAGGCGACGACGAAGAACCGGGCGACGACGAAGAACCGGGAGACACGGGGCCTCTGCCCGGCGGCAACGCGCTCGCATACGCCGTCAACAACAACTGGAGCACAAGCGTATTCCAGGACGTGACCCTGACAGAGGGCGCCGAATACACGATAGCGGGATACGTGAAAGGCGACGCCGTGAGCGCCGGCGCGGATATACGCTTCAGGATCTATTACTCGGACTGGACAAATGACTTTGGCGAGTCGTTCACGTCCACGGACGTATGGGCAAAGGCAAGCTACACGTTCACCGCCCCTGCGGACGGCCTGTTCCACATCATGATCGGCGGCGCGGACGCGCGCGGCAAGAACGGGCTCTTGTACATCGACGCCCTGTCCATGACCGAGGCGGACGGGCCGAATCTCTTTGCCAACCCAGGATTCGATTACGGCATGAACGGCTGGTCGGACGAACACGCCGGCGCGTCCATGTTCGTCGCCGATCCGGACGGCAGCGGCGGCGGCGATGGCAGCGAGCATGGCGCGTCCGTGCTCAAAATAACCCCGACGAACAGCGGGAACTACTATTTCTGGATAACGATCGAGGCGTATACGGAGTACAGCATCAGCTACGATATAAAAGGCGACGGCAAGCTTCGCGCGTCGCTCGTCGAAACGCAGAGCTGGGGCGACTTTGGCAACAACCCCTCCGTCGAAGGCACAGCCGGATGGACAAGCCAGACGCTCCAACTATCGACTTTCAATCTTCCGGACGACAGGGAAACCGTCAACGGCGCGTTCCGCTTCCGGGACGACGCGGCGGCCGGCGGCGTGCTGTATTTTGACAACGTCGTAATCGAGAAGATCCTGTCCGACGGCAACACGGAAACCGTGCTCAGCACCGGGTTTGAATTGGGCCAGGAGCCCGGCTACGGCGGCGAGGGCATCAGCGCGACGCTTGCAACTGCTTCCGAGGCGGACAGCTGGCAACCGACAGGCGGCGGGGGCGGCGGCGACGACGACGCTGAGGAAGGCCTTGTCCACAGCGGCAGCTGGGCCGTGGTCCGAGTGCCAAGCTCCGCAACGTGGGACGGCCCGTACCAAAACGTGTCGCTCGCGGGCGGCAAGACATACCGGCTGGGCGGGTGGATCGTCAGCACGGCCGACGGGGCCGGCCAGATCGATCTGCGCTTTCAGAAAAACTGGATCAGCGACAGCAGCTTGGGCATGAACGGCCAGTTCGCGCCGACGACCGAATGGGCGGAGGTTTCGTTCGATTATACCGTTCCGGCGGACGCGGCCGGCACCCACGCCATCCAGATATTTGAGTGGGACACCAGCACGGCGCCGATGTACGTGGACGACGTCTACCTTTACGAGCTGGACGCGGACGGATCGCCGACGGGCGCCAACCTGCTGTCCAACGGCAGCTTTGAGGACGGCGTGTCCGGCTGGAGCAGCGAGAAGCTTGGCAACACCGCCTCAAGCTACCACTACTACATCAAGAAGTTCAAGAGCCCGACGCTTTCGGGGGCTTTCATCGACAACTTCAGCGGCTACGCGGGCATCGTCCCGATCCGCGAAATGAGCTCCACCTACTGGCCAGACAGCTCCGTGAACGACGCTTTCCCCGGCGGCGGCGCGAGGATCCGCAAGGCGGACGGCGAGGTTTCGGCGTGGCTGCGCTACGAAGCGTCGTATGACATCAACTCCTTCATGATCCAGACCCACTACTGGTCAGACCAGAAGCCGACCGTGCTACAGCTCGAGCTGAGCAAGGACGGGACCGACTGGGTCACGGTGGAGGCTGGGCGCTACGGGCTCAACGGGAACGCCGGCAACTGGCCGCGGCTGATCTACGAGTGGCACGGCACGGAGCCCGGCTATCGCTTCCTGCGCATCACGCAGCCGCACGATCCGAACATGAACGCCTGGGCGCTGTACATCAAGCAGGTGTCCGTCAACGCATACGCGTCGCCCGCATACGCCGTTCCAGGCCCGCAGAAGGTCGCGGAGGGTGGCTTGGACGTCGAGCTTGCCACGGACGAGCCCGACGGCGTTATCTGGTACAGCCAGAACGGGGCGGTTCCCGCGCAGTACCAGGGGCAGAGCGTCCACATCGACACGCCGACCGTCATACAGGCGTTTGTCGCGAAGGAGGGCAAAGAGGACAGCATCAGCCTCCAGTTCATATACCCGACCACGGAAAACGAGATCATCGACAAATGGGGCCAGCCCATCAAAAAGGGCCAGGGCCATCAGCTCCGCCTCGGCGCGGACGCCCCGGAATCCGCGCTTGACTGGGTTCTGCTGCCCGGCCAGGACGCCGATTATCCGGACGGCCTCACAAAGGCCGACTACTGGGACGGCCTCGAGGATCTTGCCGACGAGCGGCTCGGCCAGGACGCCGAATACGGCTTCGCGCGCGACGCGTATGGCGGGCTTTTGGGCTCAAAAGAGAAATACGGCCTGAGCGAAACGGGATACTACCACATTGAGCATGTCGTCTTTGACGAGGACGGGGAAAACGGCGAAGACGGCGAAGCCGGCGCGGCCAAGAAGGCCGTCATGGTCGATCCGCTTGGCAACATCTTCTTCAGCCTCGGCATCAACGGCGTCGGATACCCGGGCGACTCCTACACGCTCGTGGAGGGCCGCGAGTACATCTACAACTGGCTGCCGGACGAGGCCGAGAAGCTGGCGTTCGGCCCGGCGTACCAGGACGCGAACTACAGCCGGTTCTCTTTCTACATAGCGAACCGAATCCGCCAGGACGCGAGCTGGGGCGGAAGCGCATACGGCGGCCTCGACCAGGCGCGGTTCTATCGGGAATCCGTTGAGCGCGCCAAGCTGTGGGGCTTCAACACGGCCGGCGGCTTCTCGACTGACGGCGGCGCCGTTGACCCGTATTTTGCGACGGTGCCGTTCGTCGGCGTCGATGCCGGATCGCCGCTGCCCAACTCCAAGACATACGACGTATTCAACGAGGCCATCCGCGCCAATGTGGTCAGCTCCGTGGCGGCGCGCGCGCAGGCCAATCAGGGCAACAGCGCGATAACGGGCTTCATGCTCGCCAACGAGCTGCCCTACAACGAGGTCACGCGCGTCATAGCCGGCTCGGGCGCGAACGTGGCGTCAAAGGTCAAGATGGTCGCGGATCTTCAGGCCAAATACGGCACGGTCGGGGCGTTCAACTCGGCGTGGGGCAAGTCATACGCCAGCTGGGCCGACGTCACGTCCGGGGCGCTGACCATCCCGAACACGCCCGCCGCTCAGGAAGACATGCAGGCATTCCTGCTCGAATACGTGCGCGCCTACTACGGCATGTACAGGGAGGGCTGGGATCAGGGCGGCGGCAAGCAGATGCTCATCGGCGACAGGTGGCTCGTGTCCATACTCACGTCGCAGCTGGGCGACGTCCTCGCCACGGCGGCCGGCGAGTACCTTGACGCGATCACGTTCAACTACTATACGACGGACATTGAGACAGAGCGCCTCCAAAAGATGTACGACGCGTCAAGGAGCGAGCGCAACGGCTACAACGGCATCCCGTTCATCCTGTCGGAATATCACTACGGCGACTCGTCCACCGGCCTTGACTTCGGCGTGCGGCTCGCGGCTACCACCGAGCAGAAGGGCCAGATGTACTCCAACTATGTCCAGAACGCGGCGGCGTCCGGCCTCGTGGTCGGGGCGCACTGGTTCGAGTACATCGACCAGGCGGCGACAGGGCGCTGGTTCGACGGGTACAACGGCGAATCCGGCGCGATCGGCTTCCTGAACGTGGCGGATCGCCCGTACCTCGAGTACTTCGGCGACGTGGACGACGGGAACGGCGCCCTGTACACGAACTACAACATATACAACTTCATCACGGGCGCGGTCGAGCCGACCGAATTTGATTTCGAGTCGTCGAACCACGTCAACAACAAGACGGCCGACTTCGTGAAAGTCGAAGACGGCGCGGCGCCCATACAGATAGACGGCGTCGCGGACGATGCGTACAGGAGCCAGCCGCTCAATATCGGGATCGAGGACATAGTAGGCGGCGGAACGGGCATTGCCGGCCTCGGCGCCCAGGCTCGCGCCGCATGGGACGACGACAAGCTATACATCCACATCCATGTGGACGACCCGACGCCAGGCAACAACAGGAACAGCGGCTCGGGCATATGGAACGGTGACAGCGTGGAGCTGTTCGTCGGCCCGACCGGGCTTGGCGACGACGAGGACGGGGGCATTATCCCAGGGCTCGACACGCAGCTGCTGTTCGACGGCGCGCTGCTGGACGGCGAGCCATTCTACTTCTGGGCGAACGGCAGAGGCGACCAGCCGCACGTGGACATGGCGATTGTCTTCGACGAGAACGGCCTCGGCTATGCTATTGAGGCCGCCATTCTCTGGAGCGATCTGGGAATCGATCCCGCGCCGGCCATAGGCGACGATGGCGGCGCCGAGAGCGCGAAGTTCCGCTTCGACATCGGGTTTGACAACGCCGATCCGAGCAACGAGGTCGGCGGCGGGGCAGGAACCAGGAAACAGCAGTACATGTGGACGGGAACCGGGACGAACTCGTCGTTCAGGACCTACTGGGGCACGGTGACGCTGGCAGGCGGCGAGACAGAGGCGCCGGAGCCGCCGGAGGAGCCGGGCGACGCGAAGGAGCTCGCTTCCGTGGCAGGAAACGCGGCGGCCATAAGGCCGGCTCTATTCACGACAGCCACCGCCGGGGCTTTCACCGACGCGCTTGACGCCGCCAACGCGGCGCTCGATGACGACAATACGCCCCAGAGTGTTTTGGATGCCGCGCTGGGCGGCTTGAGGCAGGCGCTCTCCGACCTCGTCCTGAAAGACGAGTACAGGGATTTCAAACAGCTCGTGGATCTGCTTAAGTACAGCGCTAGCCTTAACGCAGGCAAATACACGACCGCGTCGTGGGAAAATCTGCAAGACGTCGTGGACAGCGCTTGGCTCCTGATCGACGCGTTGCTGGCGGATATGCAGCCTCTGTCCGCGGACGGCGAGGCAGCGTATGGCCCGCTGGCCGACGTGTCCTCCGCGATTTACAGCAAGGTTCTCGAACTGACGCTGGCGCTGATGGAGCTGGAGGAAGCGGGCGACGGCGGCGAGCCGGCTGAAAAGCCCAAATTGACGGCGGGCGTCAGCGCGGCCGCCAGCAAGTACGTATACCTCACGGAGCATGCCGACGTTCCCGCGACGGCCACATTCGTGCTGACCGGCAAAGACATCAAAAACATCGGCTCGCTGAACCTCTTCCTGAGCCACAGCGCCGGCACCAGCATCTCGGTCGCGCCTGTGGGGCCGGCCGCAGCGTCCGTAGGATATGTGATAGTCCGCGGAGAGGATCCCGACGACAAGATCACCGACATCCCTCTGGCCGGCTTTGCGACAAAGAGCGTCACAGTGCTGGCAAATGCGGGCGAGACACTGTCTGTCGCCGACGGCGAGCCGCTGCTTGAAGTGACGCTGACGCTGGACGAGCGGGAGAGCGGCATCGTGTCGCTGATCGCCAGCCACATTGACGCCGTGTGCGTTGACGGCGACGGGGTGGAAAGCCGCGCCGACGTGACGATCGATCCGTCGGTCGCCGCCTCGTCAATCAGCTTTTACAGCCGATTCGACATAAACCTGGACGGCGCCGTCGATCTCGTTGACGTGGACATCGTCAGGCAGAACCTCGGCAAAAATGCGGAGCCGGACGGCAAATGGGCGTCCGAGCTGCTCGAGCGCTGCGATCTGGGCGGTGGAGAGGGAATTTCTGACGGCACAATAAACATAATCGACATCACGCTTATGATCGCAAAATACGAAGCGACCATCGGCAGCATTTAGGAGCGAGCGGCGATGAGCCCTGCGCGCGGCACGATCCAGAAGGGCCCGGCAAAGATTGCCGGGCCTTTCTGCCGCCCTGTCGCCTTTTGGCGCCATCCGCCGCCGCTTTGCCATCCCGCCGCCGCCTTTTGGCGCCGCCCGCCGCTCCGCCGTCACGCGCTGCCCGCGCCGCCGCGCGCCCTCACGCCGTTTCTATCTTGCTGTCCTCGCGCAGGCCCAGGAACTCTATGCCGTCCTCCACCATCTTGTACTTGAGTATCTTGCCGGCCGCGTTCATCGGGAACTCGCCGACAAAGCGCACGTACTTGGGCACCTTCTGGCGCGCCATGTGGCCGCGCACGAAGCCCTTGATGTCCTCCTCCGTCGCGCTCCCGGCCTCATTCAGGATCACGCACGCGAGGATCTCCTCGCCGTACTGCCTGTCCGGCACGCCGACAACCTGCACGTCGCGCACTTTCTCGTGCGTGTAGATGAAGTCCTCTATCTCCTTGGGGTAGATATTCTCGCCGCCGCGTATGATCATGTCCTTTATGCGGCCCGTTATCTTGTAGTTCCCGTCAGGCCGCCTCAGCGCCAGGTCGCCCGTGTGCAGCCAGCCGTCCGAGTCTACCGCGTTGGCCGTCGCCGCCGGCATCTTGTAGTAGCCCCGCATGATGTTGTAGCCGCGCGCGACGAACTCGCCGGTCGCGTCGTCCGGCAGGTCCTCGCCGGTGTGCGGGTCCACGATCTTGCAGTCGATGCCCGGCAGCGGCCGCCCGACCGTGTTCACCTTCACCTCTACCGAGTCCTCCGTGCTGGACATCGTGCAGCCCGGCGAGCTCTCAGTCTGCCCGAACACTATCGTTATCTCCCGCATGTTCATCCTGCCTATGACGTCCTGCATGGTCTTGACCGGGCACGGGCTGCCGGCCATGATGCCCGTGCGCATGTGCGAGAAGTCCGTGGACGCGAAGTCCTCGTGCCCCATCATCGCTATGAACATAGTCGGCACGCCGTTCACCGCCGTGATCTTCTCCCTGTTGATCGCGGCGAGCGAAACCTTCGGCGAGAAGGCCGGGACGGGCACCATCGTCGCGCCGTGCGTGACGCTCGCCGCCATGGACAGCACCATGCCGAAGCAGTGGAACATGGGCACCTGGATCAAGAACCTGTCCGCGGTGGACAGATCCATGCGGTCGCCGATGTTCTTGCCGTTGTTCACGACGTTGTAGTGCGTGAGCATCACGCCCTTGGGGAAGCCGGTCGTGCCGGACGTGTACTGCATGTTGCAGACGTCGTGGCGGCTGATCATCGCCATGCGCTGATACACCACCTCGATCGGCGTCTTTTCCGCGCGCGCCGTCGCCTGCTCCCACGTCAGGCAGCCGGGCTGCTCGGACTCCACGGATATCACGTTGCGCAGGAACGGCAGCCGCGCGGCGTGCAGCGGCTCCCCCGCCGCGTGCGAGCCGAGCTCCGGGCATATGCTGCGGATGATCCCGACATAGTCGGAGTCCTTGTAGCCGTCGATATGCACTAGCGTGTGCGTGTCGGACTGGCGCAGCAGGTACTCCGCCTCGTGGATCTTGTACGCGCTGTTCACGGTCACGAGCACGGCGCCGATCTTCGTGGCCGCCCAGAACGTGATGAACCACTGGGGCACGTTCGTCGCCCAGATCGCCACCTTGTCGCCGCGCCTCACGCCGAGCGACACCAGCGCGCGCGCGAACGCGTCCACGTCGTCGCGGAACTCGCTGTACGTGCGCGTGTAGTCCAGCTCCGTGTATTTGAACGCATACTGGTCCGGGAACTCCTCGGCGATCCTGTCGAGGAGCTGGGGGAACGTCAGGTCTATGAGCATCTCCTTCTCCCACACGTACTTGCCCGTCTTGGCCCTGTTGTCGAACAGCTCGCTGTGCACGGTCGCCCTCTGCGTGTAGCGCGCCATGTAGTTCGCGTAGTGCGGGATGGCGATGCCCGCGTCCTCCAGGCCGCTCAGCCAGCGCTTGATCCACTCCAGCGACAGGAAGCCCTCGTAGTTGACGGACTCGAGCGCGCGGATCATCTCATCTATGGGCAGGTCGCCCTCCCCCATGAGCCGGTAGCTTATCTTCCCGCCATCCATGACCGAGTCCTTGACGTGCACGTGCCTGATGTACGCGCCGAGGTTCTGGACGGTGATCTCTGGCGCCTCGCCCCCGATCCTGTACGGGTGGTGCAGATCCCACAGCGCCGCCACCGCGTCGCTGGCGGTTCTGTCCAGCAGGCTGCGGAGCCGCGCCGTGTCCGCGTACACGCCGTTGGTTTCCACGAGCAGCGCGACGCCGTGCCGCTCCGCGACGGGCGCGAGATCCTTCAGCTGCGCGATGACCAGCCCGTCGTCCACCTCGCCGTCCGGCAGCGGCAGAAGGTCCGCGAGGATTCTGATGTAGGGCGTGCCGAGGCGCGACGCCAGCTTTATGTACGCCGTGATCTCCTCGAGGTTCTCGGCGCGCCTGGCCGCGTACTTGAGGCAGCAGTTCGACGACAGGCACGGGATGGACAGCCGGAGCGCCGCAAGCTTCTCGATGGTCTCCGGAAGCGCGGCCTCCGTGAACGGCTGGGCGCGGTAGGCGGAGATGTCGTCCCCGAGGCCGCGGATCTCGATGCCGTCGTAGCCGATGTCCTTCGCCATGGAATAGATGTCCTCCCATGCCGCGTCGGGACAGGCCAAAGTGGAAAATGCGATCTTCATTTGCTCAAACCTCCCTTTAACGCTTTAATGTTTGTGCTGCGGGCAAAGCTTGTTTGGAGGCAAACAAAAAATCTCCGCCTCCGAATAAAACATCAAGAGACGAAGATTTGATCTCCGCGGTACCACTCTCGTTGGAGCAAACGCTCCCGCTCGGCGCATCGCCCGTGCGCGCAAGGAGATCCGGCTGAACCGGGCGCATGGAGCGCTATCGCGCCTCGCAAGCGGCGCGGCGCACGGCCTGACGCACGATGCGCAATGCGGTGCGCAACTCAAGCTCGCAAATAGCGCTCTGCGGCTGGCTTGGCGCTGGGCGCCCTGCCCGGACTGAACTCCTGCTGCATGGTTAATGCTCTCCACAGTTACGGCGGGAAACCCGGTGTCGCATACTCATCCGCGCGGAAATGGAAATCGGCTCTGGCAGCCCGCAGGCGCGCGAATTTTCAACTCACTGCTCAAGGGGGAGCGCACGTCCACGCCTCGGCGCCGCCTCGCACCAAACGGCGGCTCTCTGCGGCTTCGGCTGTGGCTGCTTTTGCCCTGTCATCGCATTTAGACTAGTGTACAGTATTTATTTTTTCGTGTCAAGCGGATTGATATCATTTTTCGATTGTGCTATATTAAGGTTATACTCGTGTTCGATTGGGAATTCCGACCGCAATTTGCGGTCGGACAGAGGAAACGAGTATTACTGACCCGCGTTTATGGTAAATTCAAATGCTCGTCAGTATAGGCTGCGCGCGCGTTGGCGGCGCGTCGGGCAAAGCCGCGCGCAGGCGGCCTGAAATAACCTGAAGGGCCTGATTAGCATCATTAAAACTAACAAGCTCCATTTTTCATATATATCGCGCATGTCGCGCATTTCATGCGCATCGCGCATTTCGCGCGCGTCGCGCCTGCCCGCTGTGCCGCGCCTGCCCGCGAGGGCGGCTGCCTGGGCAGTCTGGGCCGCGCTGGCCATGCTGGCCTGCCTCGCCGCGCAACCCGCTGCCGCGGCGGCGTCCATTGCGGCGGCTGCCGCGCCGCCCGTCGCTGTGGCGGCGGCATCGCCCGTTGCGGCGGCGGCCGCGTCGCCCCTCGCGGCGGGGGCGGGCACTGGAACGAGCGCGAACGCGGGCGCGGGATCGGGCGCCGCCTCAATTCCGGGCACCGGCCCCGACAGCATTTTCGACACGTCCGACCTCCCGGAGCTCGACGCCGAGGCGTACATACTGATGAACAGGAAGACCGGGCAGACCATCTGCTCCAAAAATCCTGAGAAAAAAATGTACCCGGCCAGCACGACGAAAATCATGACGGGCATACTGGCGCTGGAGCTAGGCGACCTGGGCATGGAGATGACCGCCAGCTCGAAGGCGATCCGCGACATCGGGGCGGACGGCAGCAACATAGGCATAATCGCGGGCGAGGTCATGCGGCTTGACAACCTCATGGACGCGCTCATCGTGAAATCCGCGAACGAGGCCGCAAACATCATCGCCGAGAACATCAGCGGAACGCAGGAGGACTTCATCGCCCTGATGAACAAAAGGGCCGCCGAGCTCGGCGCTTTGAACACGAACTTTGTCAACACGCACGGCAACCACGACGCGAACCACTACACGACGGCATACGACCTCGCGCTGATCACGAACTACGCCATGGGCAACGGCCAGTTCAGGGAATTTGCGGCAAAGCGCAGCATCATCCTGTCCCCGACCAACAAGCACAAATCGTGGGATCCGCTGAAAACGACCAACTCGCTCCTGCTGGACGAGAGCGAGAAGAGCTACGCGGTCACGGGCGTCAAGACGGGCTACACGTCCGACGCGGGCTACTGCCTCGTGGCCACGGGCGTTGACGCGGGCGGCAGCGGGATGGAGCTCTTGTGCGTCGTCCTCGGCGTGTGGGGCGAGTCCGCGAGCGCCAGGCGGTTCAGCATAGCCACGTCCTTGCTCGAATACGGGTTCGAGAATTTCAAGACGAACGCCTTTGTGAGCGAAAACGAGCTGGTCGAGACGATAAGCGTGCTCGGCGCCGAAAACACGGACAGCGTGGACGCGATCGCCGACGGCACGGTGACGCTGTTTCTGCCGACGGACGCGGAAAAGTGGAACGTGTCCAAGATCGAATACATTAAGCCGGAGATCGCGGCGCCCGTGGCAAAGGGCGAAATACTGGGCTACATTGAGATCAGGAACAACGGGGCGTTTGCCGGAAGGGTCAACGTGGTCGCCTCGAAGGACGTCGCGGGAGCCAAAGGCGGGACGCGCCAGACGTCGAAGCGCGACGACACCGGCAGCGCCAGGAGCGGCGTCGCGCAGGCGGCCGGGGACATATACGTAGGCGGCGACGGCCCTGGCGACGCCATATTCGCGGGCGCGGGCGGTGCCGTCGCGGCCGGCGCGAACGGCGACGGCACGGGGAACGGCGGCGCGGGCGGCGACGGCGGGGCGAGCGACGGCGATGCGGGCGACGATGGCGGCGCGGTCGGGGGCGCAGGCGAAAGCAGCGCCGGCGGGGGCGCGGCGGGCGCCAATGGAAGCGGCGCCGGCGGCAATGGAAGCACTGGCGGGAGCGGCAACGGAAGCGGCGCCGCCCGCGCGAGTGCCGGGACGGGCGCGTCAGACAATGGCAACGGCCAGAGCAAAAACCAGGGCTCGCAGTCCGACGGCAAGTCGCTTCCCGCCAGAATCCTCATGATATCGTTTCTGGTTGTCGTGAGCCTGGCCGCACTGATATC
>JAISFK010000078.1 GCA_031263625.1 Clostridiales bacterium | reverse complement strand
CAGCATGGCCGCGCCCGTTTCAGCGTGGATCGCTACAAGGGCGCCGACGGCATCGTCGCGGACATACTGAAAATATACACGGCGCGCGACGGCGCCATTCCGGACGCGGAGCTTATGCAGGCGAACCGCGCCGGCCATGCGGCGCTCGTGTATTCGGCCTGCGGCGGCGCCGGCCGGACGACCTTCGCAATCGGCCTCTGCGCCCATTTCGCTGGCATGGGCCAAAAGACGCTGTACCTGAACCTCGACTGGACGGGCGTCGAGCCGCTGGCATTTGACATGGCAAGCGCCACCGGCATGACCGACGTCGTCTTCTACCTGAAAACCAAGCCGGAAAGGCTGGGCTCGCGGCTCGAAGCGCTCAGGCAGACGAACGCCGGCGCGGCGTTCGACTACTTCGCGCCGCCCGACTACCCAATGGACATAGACGAGCTCGCGCCCGCCGAAACAGAGCTGCTCGTCGGCAAGCTGCGCGGCTCCGGCATGTACGACAAGATCGTCATCGACACGCACTGCGGGCTGTCCATGCGGAACAAGGCGCTTCTGGATCTGGCCGACAGCGTTCTGATCCTGTCGGAAGCGGACGCGCTGTCGCTGAAAAAACTGTCGCTGGCAAAGCAGCAGCTTGACCGCAGCTTTGCGGATTTGGCGCCGTCCATATACAAAAAGTGCGCCATCGCCATAAACAAATGCCCTCGCGCGGGCGCGAGCGGAGGCGCGGGCGCCAGGGTTGACGGCGCGGGATCTTCATACGCGGGATATACGGGATACGCGGGACACACGGGCGCGGACACTGGGGCTGACAGCGCGGGGGCCTCATGCGCGAGCGCAGGGGCTGCCCATGCAGGCGCAGCCCTCGCGAATGCCGCCCACGCAGGCACAGGCGCGGGCGCGGGCGACCTCAGCGAGGGCTGGGGCGCAGATGCGGGCGCAGGCGCGCTTTTGGGGCATGCGCGCGAAATATCGCGGATGTTCGGGACAAACGTGCATATCGTGCCATTCTGCGCCGGAATCGACGCGGGCAGCCTGTGCGCCGCCTGCTCGCCCGCAGGCAGCGCGGACGGTTTTGGCGCGTCCGTGTCAAGCATAGCGCGGGCTATAGACAGCGCAGGGCGTGGGGGGGCGGCATATGCAAAACGCGGGCAGTGAAGGGCTGGCGAGGCCCCAGCTCCGGCCCCAGTCCCAGCCCCAGGGCGGCCCGGCCGACGGGCTCTTTCGCGAGATAAAGTCGGACATGCTCGACCGGCTCGACCTAAAGAGGGACATGGACGACGCGGAGGTCATGGACATCATCAGCGAGATCGTGCTTGACAAGACGCGGCGGACATATGTGCGGCTGGACGAGCGCAGGCTGCTCGCCGAGCGGGTGTTCAACTCCATAAGGCGGCTGGACGTGATCCAGCCCCTGCTGGACGATGCCGGGATCTCGGAGATCATGGTAAACGGGCACCGCGACATTTTCGTCGAGCGCGACGGCAAGGTCCGGAAGACCGGCCTCATGTTCGAGAGCGCCGAAAAGCTGGAGGACGTCATTCAGAGCATAGTGTCAAAAGTGAACAGGAGCGTGAACGAGTCCACGCCGATTGCGGACGCGCGCCTGGCCGACGGCTCGCGCGTGAACGTCGTCCTCAGCCCCATCGCGCTCGACGGCCCGGCGCTGACTATCAGAAAATTCCCGGACAAGCCCATGTCCGTCGCGCGGCTGCTCGCGTTCGGCAGCCTGAGCGAGGCGATCGCCGAGTTTCTGGGCGCGCTGGTGAGGGCGAGGTACAACGTGCTGATCAGCGGCGGCACCGGTTCGGGAAAGACGTCCCTGCTGAACGCGATCGCGGCTCTCATACCCGCCGGCGAGCGCGTGATAACAATAGAGGACTCGGCCGAGCTGCAGCTCGGCTCCATCAGCAATATCGTCCGGCTCGAAACGAGAAACGCGAACACGGAGGGCAAGGGCGCGATAGGCATGGGCAGCCTGATCAAGGCCAGCCTGCGCATGCGCCCCGACAGGATCATCGTCGGCGAGGTGCGCGACGGGCCGGCGGCGTACTACATGCTGCAAAGCATGAACACGGGGCACGACGGCTCGCTCACGACGGGGCACGCCAACTCCGCGAAGGACATGCTCTCCAGGCTCGAAACCATGGTGCTCAGCGAGGAGGCCATGCCGATTGAGGCCATCCGCAAGCAGATCGCGTCGGCCATAGACGTGATCGTGCATGTGGCGAGGCTGCGGGACGGCAGCAGGAAGATAGTCGAAATCTCGGAGCTGGCCGGCATCAAAGATGGCGGCATACGGCTGAACAAGCTGTTTGAGTTTCAGGAGGGGGCCGCCGCCGCTGCCGAGAGCAGGCTGGCGCGGGACGGCGGCGGCGCGCAAGAGGACAGCGGGGCGTCGCCAGGATCGGCCGCAGGGGCCGTCGTCGGGTCGTTCAGGCGCACCGGCAGCCGGCTGCGGAACGGCATGAAAATGAGCCTCGCCGGCATGGAAAGCGACCTCCTGCGCAAGCTTGACGCGCAAAATTTTGAAAAGGAGCGGCAATAGGCATGGCGTCAAATGCGGCGAACACGGCGAGCACTGCGAGCACTGCGAACATGGCAAACACCGCGAAAACAGAGCAGATCGACTACGGCGCGTACAGGCTGACAGCGGCGGAAACCGTGCTGGCGTCCGCCATTTCAATGGGGCTGGTCTTCGGCGCAATGTTCGTGTTTTACAGGAGCTTCATCGCGTCGGCGCTGCTCGCGCCGCTCGGCCTGCTGTACCTGCCGCGGAGGCGCAAGGCGCAGATAGCGAGGCGCAGGGAGCAGCTGAAGCAGCAGTTCCGCGACATGCTGTATTCGCTCTCGTCGAGCCTCATGGCCGGCAAGACTATGGAATCCGCGCTGAGAGAGGCCCGCGGCGACCTGGAAATAATGTACCCGGATCCCGAAACGCTCCTGCTGCGCGAAATCGACGCGATGCTGCGCAAGGCGTCGATGAACGAGAGCATAGAGTCCGCGCTGGCGGATCTTGCCGACAGGAGCGGCATAGAGGACATAGAGAGCTTCTGCAGCGTCATATCCATATGCCGCAAGACGGGCGGGAACCTTGTCGAGATCGTCAAGAACACGACCAACATACTGGGCGACAAGCTGGAAATCAAGAACGAGATAGACATACTGCTCGCGCAGCGCAAGTTTGAAAAAAAAGTGCTCAACGCGATGCCGATAGTCCTGATACTCGTCCTGTCGGCCGCCGCCGGCGAATACATCGAGCCGGTGTTCACGACCATGATAGGCCGCGCCGTCATGAGCGCGGCAATCGCGCTCATACTGCTGTCGTGGGCCGTGTCGGCAAAGATAATGGACATAAACGTATAGATTTATAGATTTTCAGAAAGGAGGTCGGAGCGCGCGACTATGGAAAATGCAATGAGCGCCTATCAGTCATTTGCGCTGTTTGCGGCGATTCTGCTGCCCGCCGCCTGGATGCTTGGATGCGCCGCCGCAAAAGGCAGCGCCGCGGCGACATTCGGCAGGCTGCTGCCAGCCGGGGGGCTTGGCGCTTTAATCCGGCTCCCCGCGATTTTGCTGCGCAAATGGAGGTACGAGCCGAGGCTCAGCTACGACAGGAAAATCAGCGTGCGCATAGTGGAATACTACGGCAAGCAGGATTCCGAGCTGCGGTTTCTGCTGCACCAGGCGACAAAAATAAGCTTCATGGCGGCGGCGGCCGAGTTTTGCCTGCTGGTCGGCGCGGCCTCGGTGCCGGACGGCGGCTACATGGCCTTTTGCGCCATCGCCATGGGGGCAGCGTTCATATTTCCGGACAGCAGGCTGAGCCGCGACATCAAAAGGAGAAGGCTGGAGATGATGCTGGACTTTCCGGACTTTCTTGTCAAGCTCACGCTGCTGATCAACGCGGGAATGAACGTCACCAGCGCGTGGGAGAAGGTCGCCGGTGGGACGGACGGAAGCCGCGCGCTCGGCCGGGAGCTCACGATGGCAATGCTCGAGATCCGCGCGGGCAAGAGCGAGTTCAAGGCGTATGAGGATTTCGCGAAGCGGTGCAGGATGCAGGAAGTCACGCGCGTCGTTTCCGTCCTGCTCCAAAACGTCAAGAAAGGCAACGCGGAGCTTGTTTCCATCTTGCGCGTCCATGCCAACGAGTGCTGGGAAATGCGCAAAAACGCGGCAAAGAAGCTGGGCGAGGAGGCGTCGTCCAAGATGCTGCTGCCAATGGCCATAATGCTGCTGTCGATCCTGCTGATTGTCACGACGCCGGCTATCCTGGCGCTTCAAGGCGCGGTGTGAGCGGCTTTTCACATAGTTTTTAATTGGGATTGGCACCATTAATTTAACAGGGAGGCATGAACATGGATTTGCTGAAGCGGTTCGTCAAGGAAGAAGACGGGATGGGGACGGTCGAGATCGTCATAATAATCGCCGTTCTGGTCGGGCTGGCCCTGATCTTCAGGGACGCCATCATCAGATTTGCCACGGACATAATGGAAGCGCTGTTCAACAGCGACACCATCGACAGCGATGTCAACGTCGGCAACATCAGGGATGAACACGGCATCGGATGAGCATGAATGCGGAGCAGGCCGGGCATTTTGCCGACGAGGGCGCCCGCAGGCTGGAGATAAGGCCGCCCAGCGGCGCGACGGTGATGGAGTACCAGATTGACATGATAGGCAGCAACAGCATTGGCGGGCTGCTGCCTGTCAAATATCTCAGGGAGAACGGCAAGCCGCGCTTTTACTACGATACCGGCGGGAGCGTGCCGCTGTCCGCATATTTCGCGGCGCGCAAGCCGGACGTCAGAACGGCGGCCGAAATCCTGATGGCCGTGTCGGCGACGATCGGCCAGCTGGGAAAATTCCTGCTGGAGGAAGACTGCCTTGTGCTCGAAATGGAGCGCGTATTCATCGACCCCGCGAAGATGGCGCCAAAACTGGCCTACCTTCCGATAGAGCAGCCGGATTCCAAGGGCGGGAAATTCATCGGCTTTGTCGTGGAAATGGTAAAGGCCGTGCAGCCGGAGGACTCGACCGGAAAGCTGTTTTGCAGGAGGATTTTGGAGGAGGCGAAGAAGCCGGATTTCAATTATGAGGGCTTTAACAACTTCCTGCTGGACATACTGTGCTTTTCAAAGGGCAGCGGCGACGCGCGCGGCGACGGCGGCAATGGCGGC
>JAISFK010000073.1 GCA_031263625.1 Clostridiales bacterium | reverse complement strand
AGAGCCTGCATAATATAGTTTTCGGCTAACGAGCCTTTGAAACCGTCAAAGCTGTGCGCCGTGTGAAGCTCTGCATTGGCGGCAATGTCGAGTTTGGAACAGAGCAAGCCCGTATCAACCATTTCGCCAAGCACATTCGCGCAAAGGCAACTGTGGCTCGGCCGCTTTTCCATGTTGCGGCTGCGCGAGCTTATTGACATGGCCAATGCAGGCGCATATAATGAGATAGCATATTAATTATGTATGTTATGTATTGTAAAATATTTCTGTTGGCATAGCGCGGCCCCGCGCCAGGCCGCGCCACGCCGCGTCGCGGCGAGCTGTTTTGCGGAGCGAAGCTTGGCCGGATTCGCGCGGGCGCCGCGCGGCGCTTCGCGGGCGCTCATGGAATGGATATGGAGGGACGAAAATGCGGATATCTGCAAAAGGCCGCTACGCTCTTGCGGCAATAACCGAAATAGCCCGCCAGGCGCGGGAGGGCGACAATGTGTCGGTTTACAACATATCGAAGACTCTGGGCATATCGAAAATATATCTGGAGCAAGTGCTCGTGCAGCTGAAAAAAGGCGGCGTCATCATATCGATAAAAGGCTCGAAGGGCGGCCACCAGCTGGCCAGGGAGCCCAAGAAGATAACCGCGTGGGACGTTTTGCTCACCGTCGAGAACGGGCTCGTCGAGCAGGCCGAAAGCACGGTGGCGGATCAGGCCCCCGGCATTGACGTAATGCTCAGGTCGCTGGTGTTTGACGTTCTGGACGACGCGATCAAGCGATGTCTTGACGGCATAACGGTTCAGGACATGCTGGACTGCTCGGAGCAGCAAATTTTCGATCAGGCGTATATGCTCAATTTGTGACAAAGCGCGGAAAATATACTCGTGAGCGATTGGAAATACCGACCGCAATTTGCGGTCGGACAGAGGAAACGAGTATTACTGACTCGCGTTAATGGAAAATTCAAATGCTCGTCAGTATATATTTGCCTATTGAGAGGGGAAGCCAGTGGATTTCCAGACTTTGTGCGTTCACGGCAGCAAAAGGAAATACGATTCGACCGGCGCGATAGCGGTGCCAATATTCCAGACGGCGACGTTCGCGCATCCGGGAGTCGGCCAGAGCACGGGCTATGACTACTCGCGAACGCAAAATCCGACGCGCGAGCATTTGGAAGCCACGCTGGCCATGCTTGAGGGGGCCGCCGACGCAATCGCGTTCTCCACGGGCATGGCGGCCGAGGCGGCGCTGATGGAGCTGTTCTCGCCGGGCGACCACGTTGTCGTGTCGGACGACCTGTACGGGGGCACGCACAGGCTGTTCGCCTACGTGTCCGAAAAAAACGGCATCGCTTTTTCGCGCGCCGACACGGCGGAGCAGATAGCGCAGGCCCTGACGCCCCGGACAAAGGCCGTTTTCATAGAAACGCCCACGAACCCCAAAATGCGCGTGACGGACATTGCCGCCGTCGCGGCCCTGCTCGGATGCCCCGCCGCATCCACCGGCGTTACCGCTTCTGCTCCGGGGGCCTCCGCATCCTCCGGCGTTGCCGCTTCTGCTCCGGGCGCACCTGCCGTTGGCGCTCCCGCGCCGGATGGGCAAAGGCCCCTGCAAAGGCAAAGGCCGCTGCTCATCGTGGACAACACGTTCCTGACCCCGTATTTTCAGCGGCCCATTGAGCTGGGCGCCGACGTCGTCCTGCACAGCGGCACGAAGTACCTGGGCGGGCACAACGACACGCTGGCCGGATTTCTCGCGGTCAGGGGGGCGCCGCTTGCGGAGCGGCTGCGGTTTATAGCAAAGACTACGGGCGCCTGCCTTTCGCCGTTTGACAGCTTTTTGCTGACGCGCGGCATCAAGACGCTGGCCGTGAGGATGGAGCGCCAGCAGGAAAGCGCGCGCAGGATTGCGGAGTGGCTGCTGGGGCAGGATTCCGTGTCGGAGGTGTTCTATCCGGGAATCCCAAGCCACCCAGGCTACGAGATATCGCGCCGCCAGGCCAGCGGGTTTGGCGCGATGATAGCGTTTTCCGCCCGCGACGAACAAGTGGCGAGGCGAGCGCTCGAAAGGGTGAGGGTGATCCAGTACGCCGAGAGCCTAGGCGGCGCGGAGAGCCTCATAACGTACCCGATGCTCCAGACGCACGCCGACCTGCCGGAGGCCGAGCGCCGGGCGAAGGGCATTGACGAGCGCCTGTTGCGGCTGTCCGTCGGCCTGGAGTCTGCGGACGACCTGATTGCGGATCTCGCGCAGGCCATGCGCTGACTGCGCCGGCAGTCGCGATTGCGTCGCGGCAGGTTGCGATGGGTTGAGATAGGTTGAGATAGGTTGCGATGGGTTGCGGGCAATGCATACTCGTGTTCGATTGGAAATTCCGACCAATCATAGGCGATGGCACTAAAAGCGCTTAGTTACCGCTGAAATCCAAAAGTACGTCATTCTGGGCTTGTCCCAGAATCCAAAAATCAAAGGCTGGATTCCGGGACAAGCCAGGAATGACGGGGAACCGAAAGGGGGATTGCCTGTGAAGCATGATTTTGATAGAATAATCGACAGGAAAAACACGCTCTGCATCAAGCACGATCCGGCGGCAAGGGGCATGCCCGCCGACGTCCTGCCGCTGTGGGTCGCCGACATGGATTTTGCCGCGCCGCCGTGCGTGGTTGACGCCCTTGTGGAGCGCAGCAGGCACGGGATATTCGGATACTCCAACATAAACGGCGAGTATTTTGATATACTGCGCGACTGGTTTTTGCGCCGGCACGGCTGGCGCGTCGAGCGGGAGTGGCTTTTGCTGACGCCCGGCGTCGTGAACGCCGTGTACCTCGCCGTCCGCGCGCTGACGGCCCCAGGCGACGGCGTGATTGTCATGCAGCCCGTGTACTACCCGTTCGCGGCGTCCGTCAGGGACACCGGGAGGAAGCTGGTCGTCAGCGAACTGGCGATTGGCGCCGACGGGCGGTACGAGGCGGATATGGCCGACTTTGAGGCCAAGATTGCGGAGAACGGCGTGAAAGCGTTCATACTCTGCAGCCCGCACAATCCGGGCGGCCGCGTGTGGACGCGCGGCGAGCTGAAGCGGATGGGCGACATATGCCTGCGGCACGGCGTGACCGTGATTGCGGACGAGATACACCAGGACATTGTGTTTGGCGGCAGGCGGCACGCGGTGTTCGCCGACGTGGACCCGGCTTTCGCGAGCATTGCGGTGACATGCACGGCGCCGTCGAAGACGTTTAATCTGGCGGGGCTGCAGCTGTCGAACATATTCGCGGCCGACGGCGGGCTGCGGCGGCGCCTTGAGGCCGAATGCCGCTCCGCGGGCATGAGCCAGCCGGGCGTCATGGGTATAGTGTCCTGCATGGCGGCCTACGCGGGCGGGGAGGAATGGCTTGCCGAGCTGCTGGCGTACCTGGACGGCAACATTTCGTTTTTGGAGGGCGCCCTCGGCAAGCTGGCGCCGCGCGTCAGGCTCATGCGGCCGGAGGGCACGTACCTCGCGTGGCTGGATTTTCGCGGGCTGGGCATGAGCGCCGGGCAGCTGGACAGCTTTGTCGCGAACAGGGCCAAGCTGTGGCTGAACAGCGGCTACACCTTTGGCGAAAGCGGCACGGGCTTTATGCGCCTGAACGCCGCGTGCCCGCGCTCGATTTTGGAGGAGGCCGCAGACCGTCTCTGCGCCGCCGTGGCGGAGCAGGGCTGAGCAGGGTGGCG
>JAISFK010000439.1 GCA_031263625.1 Clostridiales bacterium | reverse complement strand
AAGCCGAACTGGATCGACTTTGACGCCGGAACCATAGCGCGCGGCGAGAGCGTCCGCTCGGCGGGCGAGCGCCTGCTTGAGCACGTGCTGCGCGTGGCCGGCGGCCAGGCGCGGAGCCGGGCGGAGGAAAACGGCTACCGCGAGATCGCCATCTTCAAGAACGGCGTCACGCTCTAGGCGGGCAACCGGCGGGCAATCGGTGGGCAGCCGGCCCATGCAGTCATGCGCCCGGTTCGCGCTGGGCCGTGCCTGCGTCTGGTTCGCACGGGCCCCTGCCAACCTGCGCCTGGTTCGCGCCAGCCTCATGAGCTCCCGCCAGCTTGCGCCTGCGCGCCAATTCGCGCGGAACCCGTGTCGCGTGCCCGTGTGCGCGAAGCATCGTCGCCTCGCGCAATCGCCTGCATCGGTGCGCTCCATCCCGCGCCGATCTGCACATATTCACGTCGGCTGACGCCTGCTCGCGCCAATCCGCGCCGCAACGCTTCCCATCGCTTGCCCTTCGCACACCAGCGCCCGCGCCCGCGCCGCCATTGCGGGCGCTGCGGATTGCTGTTGTCGGTTGGGCGGATCTGTTGTATAGTATTGGTAGTATTCACAGCGCGGGAGCGCGTCCGGGGGATTCGATGAAGATTGCGATAGCGGGGAAAGGCGGCTCGGGAAAAACGACGATCGCGTCAAATCTGGCGCGCTATTGCCTGGCCAGGGGCTTCAATGTCTACGCGGTGGACGCGGATCCGGACGGCAGCCTGGGGGCCGCGCTCGGCTTGCGCGGCGCGGCGCTGAGCGGCGTGAGGCCCATAATAGAGATGAGCGAGTTTATCGGTGAAAGCGGCGCGGACGGCTCGCTGTACCTGCGCAGGCCCGACATCGGCGAGCTGTCGGGATGCTTCAGCGCCGACATCGGCGGCGTGAAGTTCCTGCGCATGGGCGCGGTGAAGCCGGCCGGCTCGTCCTGCTACTGCGCCGAGCACAATTTCCTGCACGCGCTCGTCAACTCGCTACTGCTCGGCGACAGGGACATCGCCGTGTTCGACATGAGCGCGGGCGTCGAGCACCTGGTGCGCGGCACTGTCAAAGGCGCCGACGCGATGATTGTCGCGTCCGAGCCCTCGCGCGCGAGCGTCGAGTCGGCGAGGCACATCCAGAGCCTCGGGGAGCAGCTGGGCATTGGCGGCATCTGGCACGTCTGCAACAAGATCAGGAACGAGAAGGAGGCGCTGTTCGCCAGGGCCAATTTCGCGAAAGCGCGGACGCTGGGGCTCGTGCGCTTCTCGGAGCGCATAGCGGACGGCGCGCTGAGGCTGGCCGACTCCGCGCCCGCCGCGCGCGCCTCTGCCTCCGCGGGCGCTTCCGCATCCGCTTTCGCCCCCGCAGGCGCTTCCGCGCCCGCAGCCGCCTCTGCCGCTGCCTTCGCAACCGCCTCCGCGCCCGCCCCTGCCTCCGCAACTGCAGCCGAGGGCGGCGGCGCGGAGCTGGAACTGGACAGCCCGGACATGGCCCCCATATTCGCAAAGCTCCTGGACGGCGCGATGTAGCGCGGAGGCCGATTTGCCGAATATAAATCGTATAACACGAGTATAACGCGAGATAACGCGAGCGATAACGCGAGAGATAATGCGAGAAAGGCAACCGCGCATGATATATTTTACCGCCGACCTGCACCTGGGCCACGCAAACATCATCAGGCATTGCGACAGGCCATTCGCGAACGCCGCGGAAATGGACGACGCGCTGATTGCCAACTGGAACAGGCGAGTACGCTCCAGCGACAGCGTGTATATCCTCGGGACCTCATTTTTCGCGCATCAAAATTGCCAGACAGCTATCTTGAAAGGCTGAACGGAAAGAAGCACCTGATTCTCGGCAATCACGACAAGGATTGGGTCAAGAAAGCAGACCTGTCAAAGCATTTTGCGAGCGTCGCCCCGCTTGCGGAAATCTCGACCGGGCAGCAAAGGATGACATTGTGCCATTATCCCATGATGAGCTGGAATCATATGGCAAAGGGCGCGTATATGATTCACGGGCACATCCATAACAACCGCAATGCAGATTATTTCCCGCTTATGCAAAAAATGCCGAACCTGCTCAATGCCGGGGTTGACGTTAACGGATTTCGCCCAGTGAAGCTCGGCGAGCTTATTGCTAATAATGAGAGTTTCAAATCTGGGCGCACGGAGCAGGAGAAGGACACGGGCGACGAGGCTGCGCAGGCGCCGAATAATGAGAGTTTCAAATCTGGGCGCGCGGAGCAGGAAGCAGCGGTTGGCGCGGCGAGCAGCTCTGCCGAAATTGCCGGAATTGCCGGAATTGCCGAAAGGCTCAATGAACTGGCTGAAATATCGCTTCGTGAATGCAAGCTTCAACAAAAGTTCAAGGTTGTTTCGGCATAATGGATGCGGCAGGCGCGGCAGGCGCGGCAGGCGCGGCAATGCGAGGCAGGCGCAACGGGCGCGGCAATGCGGCGAAAGCAATGTGGCTGGGCAAGGTGCGAGGCTTGGAGGTGGGTGGCGCCTAGTGAAGATACTGGTTATTGAGGACGAGCGGCAGCTTTCCGAGGTGCTGGCCGCGCTGCTGAAGCAGAACCTGCACGAGGCCGACGCCGTCTACACCGGGCCGGACGGCGAGGACTGCGCGATGACGGGCGTTTACGACGCGATCATCCTCGACGTCATGCTGCCGGGCAAAAACGGGATCGAGGTGCTCCGCTCCCTGCGGAGCAAGGGCAACTCCACGCCGATCCTGCTCCTCACGGCGAAATCGGAGGTGGAGGACAGAATAAAGGGGCTCGACGCAGGCGCGGACGACTATCTGACGAAGCCGTTCGCGGCGGGCGAGCTGCTGGCGCGGCTGCGCGCGATCACGCGCCGGGGCAGCGAGTTCATCGGGGACGAGCTCCGGGCCGGGAACACCGTCCTCGACAGGAACACCCACGAGCTGGGCGGCGAGAGGGGCGCCGTGAAGCTCGCGGCGAAGGAGTACCAGGTCATGGACATCCTGCTCTCCAACTGCCGCCAGATCATCCCCAAGGAGCGGTTCGTCGAGAAGATATGGGGCTTTGACAGCGACGCGGAGTACAACAGCATAGAGGTCTACGTTTCGTTCGTCCGCAAGAAGCTGGCCGCCATCGGCTCCAACCTGCAAATCAAGTCCGTGCGCAACGTCGGCTACTGCCTGGAGGTCCCCGAATGCTGAGGCGGCTGAAAATCAAAATCGTCGCGGTGGCGCTGGGGACGTTCTTTCTCGTGTTCGCCGCCGTGCTGCTCGTCCTGAACCTCTCCGCGTACCAGTCGTCCGTGAGCAGGGCCGAGGATTTCATGGCGTCCGTCGCGGAGAACGACGGCTTCGCCTTCCCGCCGCGCGGAGCGTCGGGGGCGCGCTGGGACGGCGGCGGCCGCGTCGGCATCGGCAGCGGCGGGCAGGGCGGCGGTGCGCAGGGCGATTACAGCGGGCCGGGCGCTGGCGGGCTGAGCGCAGGCAATCCGGGCGCCGGCGGGCCAAGCAGCGGCGGGCGCGGCGCGCCCGGCGGCCCGGAGGCGGCGAGGGCGGGGCGCTTTTTTTACGCGAAGCTGGACGAGGCCGGCGCCGCGTTCGAGCTGAACCTGGACATGATGTTTGACTTCACGCCGGACGACGCGCAAAGCCTCATCGAGGGCGCCGTCGCGTCAAAGAAGGCCAGGGGCGGCATCGGCAACTTCCTCTTTATGGCCGCGGGCAAGCCCTACGGCCAGATGCTCGTGTTCGCCGAGCGCAGCATTGAGATGGGGCTTCTGGATCACCTGACGCGGACGTCCATATGGGCCGCCGGTATCGTGTGCGCGGTTTTGTCGTGCCTCGCCGCCTTTCTGGCCAAATGGATAGTGGCACCCGTGAAAGCCGCCTTCGACAAGCAGCGCCGCTTCATATCGGACGCGAGCCACGAGCTGAAGACGCCGCTCACGATCATCGGCGCGAATGTGGACGTGCTCCAAAACGAGATCGGGGACAACCGGCGGCTCGCGCACATCAAGGCGCAGTCGGAGCGGATGAACGGGCTCGTCCGCGACCTGCTGGCCCTCGCGAAGGCGGACGAGGGGCAGGGCGGCGCGGCCGTGTGCGAGTTCGATCTGAGCAGCGCGGTCCTGAACACCGCCCTCGAGTTCGAGAGCCGGGCGTTCGAGGAGGGCAAGCGGTATTCCTGCGACATCGGGGAGGGGCTTGCATACGCCGGCGACGAGGGGCAGATAAAGCAGCTCGTCGGCATTTTCATAGACAACGCCATCCGATACTCTGGCGCGAACGGGCAGATCAGCGTGACGCTGCGCCAGGAGGGCGGCCGCCCGTGCGTTTCCGTGTTCAACACGGGCGTCGGCGTCTCCGTCGGGGAGCGCGACAAGGTGTTCGAGCGCTTCTACCGCAGCGACGAGTCGCGCTCGCGCGAAACGGGCGGCTACGGGGTGGGGCTTTCCATCGCCAAGTCCATAGCGGACGCCCACAAGGCGAAGATAGCCGTGTCCGGCGAACACGGGAAGTGGGTGCGCTT
>JAISFK010000408.1 GCA_031263625.1 Clostridiales bacterium | reverse complement strand
GTCCAGCAGCAGGAAGTCGATCTGCCGGGCCGCCGCGTTGGCGCCCGCGAGCTTCACCCTAACGGCGCTGCCTATGCCGTATGTCTTGCCCGTGCGCGCCCCAGACAGCCGCAGGCGCTCCTCGTCAAACACATAGTAGTCGTCGGCCATGCTCCCGACCCTCACCAGCCCCTCCACGGTGTTGTCCAGCTCGACGAACAGCCCGAACGGGGCGACGTTGGATATGACGCCGTCAAACACGCGCCCCTCGAACTGCTTCATGTATTCGGTCTTTTTCAAGTCCTCCGTTTCGTTTTCCGCGTCGTTCGCGGCGCGCTCGCGCTCCGAGCACTGGGAGCACAGGCGCGGCAGCTGCGCGTCGAGGCGAGCCGCCTGCGGCTTGGGCAGCGAGCCGCGTTTCAGGCTGTCCTTGACGATTCGGTGAATCATGAGGTCGGGGTAGCGCCTTATCGGCGACGTGAAATGGCAGTAATGCTGCGAGGCCAGGCCGAAATGGCCGATATTGCCCGCAGTGTAGGCCGCCTTTGCCATGGAGCGCAGCAGCAGCGTGTTGACAAGCTTTTCGTATTCGGAGCCTTGCGCCGCCGCTATGATGGCCTGCAGCTGTTTCGGGCTGGCGCCGCCCGCGCGTGGATCGCCGTCGCCATCCGCAATGCCCGCGGCGTCCGGCTCCGCGCCGGCCGATTTCGCGCCGCCCGCGCCCGCGCCGCTTGCCTCCGCCGCGCCAACCGCCGCGCCGCCCGCGCTGATCGCATCCGCCGCGCCGCCTGCGCCCGCGTCGCCCGCCGTCGCGGCGCCGCCAGCGCCTAGATCAGCCGTTTCGCCCGCCTCTGATTCGCCTGCGCCGCCTGCTCCTGCTCCCGCTCCCGCCCCCCTGAAGCCCAGCTTGCCCGCGAGCTGCAAAAACACCTCTAGCTTGTCGGGGCTGGGCTTGCCGTGCGTCCTGTAAATGAACGGCGCGCCCGCGCGCGACAGCCGCTCGGCGACCGTCTCGTTGCACGCGATCATGAACTCCTCGATTATGCGGTTGGCGACCGTGATCTCCTCGGCGGCCACGCTCAGCGGCTTGCCCGCCGCGTCGAGGGTGATTTTGGCCTCCTTGAACGAAAAGTCGAGCGCCCCGCGCCGCAGCCTTTTTTTGTTCAGGATGAGCGCCAGATCCCGCATGGCGCGAAGCTCGCCGAGTATGTGGGCGTATTCGGCTTCAAGCCGCTCGTCGCCGTCCTCGAGGATTTTGCGCACGTTTTTGTATGTCATGCGCTCGGCGGTGTTGATCACGCTCTTGAAAATGCTGTGGCCCGTCACGCGCCCGGCCGCGTCTATGTCCATCATCACGGAAAGGGCCAGCCTGTCCACGTGCGGGTGCAGGCTGCACACGCCGTTTGAGAGGCGCTGCGGGAGCATCGGGAGGACCCTGTCCGCGACGTACAGGCTGGTGCCCCTGGACAGCGCCTCCGCGTCGAGCGCCGATCCGGGCCGCACGTAGTGCGACACGTCGGCGATGTGGACGCCCAGCCGGTATTTTGCCGCGCGGCTCGCGGCGGGGGCCGGCTCTCCCGCCCGGCTCGCTTCCCATGCATATCCCGCATATCCCGCATTTACCGCCTGCGCCGCGCCTTCTGCCTCTCCTGCCAGCGCCGCATTTCCCGCCTGCGCCGCTTCCCCCGGCCCGCCCGGCTGGGGCAGCAGCTCTATGGACACCGCGTCGTCGAGGTCTTTCGAGTCCTCCCCGTCGATGGTGATGATCTTCATATGCCGCAGGTCCTGCCTGCCCCTGTACGCGCGCCTGTCCGGCGCTTCGGGGATGGACGCGGCCTCCCGCGCGACGGCCTCCGGGAATTTGAGCGCGAACCCGTGCGACAGCGCGATCGACGAGATGTCCACGCCGGGGTCGCCGTCATAGCCGATGACCTCGATCACCTTGCCGCGCAGGGCGTAGCCGTCGCGCTCCGTGCCGCGGGCGGTTATTTCGGCGAGCACCTTCTGGCCCTCCGAGGCACCGTTCAGGTGCTCTTTGCCGATTGATATCTCGGCAAGGATTTTCCGGTCGTCCGGCCTCACCGCGAAGCCCCGGCCACCCTCGCGCGCGACAAGCGCGCCGACCAGCGTCTTCGCGGCGGGCTGGACGATCCGGACTATCTCGCCCTCGTCGCGCCCACGCGCCTGATTGCCCCCGCGCCCTTGCCCTTGGCCATGGCCATGGCCGCGCTCATTCCCCTGGCCATGGCCGCGCTCATTCCCCTGGCCCTGCCCTCGCTCCTGCTCCTGATCGCCCCTGCGCCCCTGATCGCGCCCTCTCCTATGCCTATGCCTGCGCCCGCGCTCGCGCCCGTGTTCCGGCTCCTGGCCCTGCCCCTTGCGGCCTCCCCGGCCGCCGTCCAGTATGAGCGCCATCACGACGTCGCCGTCAATCGCGCCGCGCTGCATGTCCGGCGCGATGTACACGCTCCCCTGCGGGGCCTGCCGCTCGACAAAGCCGAAGCCCCGCTCGTTGGCCGCGAATATGCCCGTCACGAAGCCGCCCCTCTCCGGAAGCATGTACCGCCCGCTCTTTGACAGCGCGAGGTCGCCGCCCTCAGCCAGCTCGTCCAGCGCGTAGTCGAACAGGCTCTGGCCGTCGGGCGCGACGCCCAGCCCGGCCGAAAGCCGCCCCCTCGAAAACGACGCCCGCGCGGCCTCCCTCATATACGACATGATCCGGCTCTTTTCCCCGGCAATTCTGCTTTCAATGCTACGCTTGTCCAATATCGCGCCTCTCCGTTCCCGCCTTGCCCGCCGCCCGTCGCAAAAAATAAAAGGCTATGCGCGATTCCGCGCATAGCCCTTCCGATTCGGTTGCAACGATGGCAAAACATCCGCGTGCAGTATGATAATGAGCGGCGGCGGCAATGCCGGAACGGCCCAGCCAGCCCGACCGCCGCCTGCGGCGCCAGAGCAGCCCCGCGAACAGCCCCGCCCGAACGGGCGCGCCCGCAATGCCAGAGCGGACATGCCCGCAACGCCTAGACACGCCCAAGCCGAGCGCCGCCTGCGGCGCCGCGCTCCAGTGCGCCTGCGCCCCTACGACGGCCTCTTGAGGAACACGAACAGTATGATCGACGTGATCAAAAAAGCGATCGACGCAAACGTCGTGTACTTGCTCAGCATGGCGTCGATCGTGCGGCCCTTGCTCTTGCCGAAAAACGTCTCCGCGCCGCCTGCTATCGAGCCGGACAGCCCGGCCGACTTGCCCGACTGTAGCAGCACGATGATTATGATGGATATCGAGAACAAAACCTGAAGAATATTGACAATAATTGCGCCAGCGTTCATTTGACCCTCCGATATGATTGAATAAAACAGCAACTAATGGGCAACTAAAGCGACAGCT
>JAISFK010000357.1 GCA_031263625.1 Clostridiales bacterium | reverse complement strand
TAAAGAACTCGCCCGGCTCAAAAATGCTGTCGCTGTTCATCGGGCTGTTCATGCTTTTTATGGTGTTCGTGTGCCTGTATCCCATGCTGTACGTGCTGTTCGCCTCGCTGAGCGAGTCGGGGCGCATGATGGCGCACAGGGGCCCGCTTTGGGCGCCGCTGGGCTTCACGCTGGCATCGTATGAGAAAGTGGTCGAATACCCGATGATCCTGCACGGCTATGCCAACACGCTGTTCATTGTCGTCGTGGGCGTCGCGCTCAGCATGGCGCTCACCGCGGCCGGCGGCTTCTTCCTCTCCCGCAGGAACGTCAAGTGGCAGAAGCCGATCACGCTGCTGATACTGTTCACGATGTTCTTCGGCGGCGGGCTCGTGCCGTTTTACCTGACCGTGCGCTCATACGGGCTGGACAACACGCACTGGGCGCTGATATTCCCCGGCGCGATCAGCACGTTCAACCTGCTGATCATGCGCGCCGGCTTCGAGGGCATACCGCGCAGCCTGGAGGAGGCCGTGGAGATCGACGGCGGCGGGCCGATCACCTTGCTCCTCCGCGTGAACCTCCCGCTGATAAAGCCCACGCTGGCCGTACTCACGCTGTATTACGCGGTCGATCGCTGGAACGCGTGGTTTTACGCATCCGTTTTTCTCAGGGATCGCCTCAAATACCCGCTTCAGCTCGTGCTGCGCGAGATCCTGATCTCAAACGACACGAACGTGCTGACGACCGGCATGATGGCCGGGGACATCGAGTACGTGGCGGAGACGATCAAGTACGCCGTCATCATCGTCGCCACGCTGCCCATTCTGTGCCTGTACCCGTTCCTGCAAAAATACTTTGTGAAGGGCGTTTTGGTGGGGGCGGTCAAGGAATAGCGGGCTTTTCACGCGGGAAATACGGGCAGGGGCGCCGCGGGCGCCGGCCTGGGCTTTTGCGCGCGGGCGGGCCGCAAAAAAATCTATTGCATGGCAGGAGGAGCTATGAAGGAGTTTGCGAAAGGATTTATGAAAGGATTATGGTTTATGAAAGGGTTTATGAGAAGGAAAGCCTGTTTTTTGATCGCGGCGCTTATGCTCGTTGCGGCTGTTGCAGGGACGCTCGGCGCCTGCTCGCCGTCGCAGGCGCCCGATGCCGCGGATGGCGCGGGGGCGGCGACGACGGCGGCAACTGCAGCGGCAGCGGCGACGGAAGCTTCGGCAACTGAGGCGGCGGCGCAGGAAGCCGCGACGCCAGAGCCGTCGGCGAGCGCCGAGGCGCCCGCTTCGGAACCCGCCGGCGATGCGCAAGGCGCGCAGGGAGCGGACGATCCGCTCCGCATTGGCGAATATCCCAAGGCCGCGACGGATGTCACGCTGCGCTATTATGTCACCCTCAACGCGAACGTCTCGGCCATCGCGCCGACCGTGAACGAGCTTCCATTCACGGAAGAGGAGTATGAGCGCACGGGCATAAAGGTTGTGTACGAGCACCCGCCGCAGGGGCAGGAGAATGAGCGCTTCAATCTCATGATGGCGTCCAACGACTTGCCGGACATGATAGTGGCTTCGTGGTACAATATCGACGGCGGGCCGCAAAAGATGATAAACGACGGCTACATCGCCGATCTCAACACGCTCATCGACTACGCGCCGAACTTCAAGCGATTGCTTGACGAGCAGCCGGACGTTGACAGGATGGTGCGGACGGAAGAGGGGAGCCTCTACAGCTTTCCCTGCCTCAAGCTGGATCCGGAGCTGAGGGTGTTTTACGGCCCGATCGTCCGCGCCGACTGGCTGCGCGATCTGGGCATCGCCCCGCCGGAAACCATGGAGGAATGGCATGACATGCTCGCGCGCTTCCGCGACGAAAAGGGCGCCGACGCGCCGCTCTCCTACACAATCGCCAACGGGGCGGCCAATATGAATACATATGGCCTGTTTATCGGGGCGTATGGCATAAAAAACAGCTTCTACCTCGACGGCGACACGATAAGGCACGGCGCGCTGGAACCGAGCTACAGGGATTTCGTCACGGAGTTTGCCAGGTGGTATGGCGAGGGCCTGATCGACCCCAATCTGCCCGCCGTGGACAACAAGGCGCTGGACGCGCAGATCCTGAACGGCAACACGGGCGCCACCACGACTTTCAACGGGAGCGGGCTCGGCCGCTATTTGCAGGCGAAGCAGGACGAGGGCGACACCGCGTATGACCTCGTCGCGACAAAGGCGCCCGTGCTCGCCAAGGGCTCCACGCCGGAGTTTGGCCAGATAGACTTCCCTTACTCCGGAAACAACTGTGTGGCTATCAGTGCGCAGAGCGAGCACAAAGAGCTGGCTGCCCAGTTCCTGGACTATGCGTTTTCGCCGGAGGGGAACATGTTCTACAATTTCGGCACGGAGGGCCTGAGCTACGAAATGCAGGGCGGCGAGCCGATTTTCACGGATCTGATCCTCAACAATCCGGACGGCCTGTCCATCTCCCACGCGCTCGCGCGCTACACCCACTCGTCTTACGAGGGGCCGTACCCTCTGGACATTCGGTATTTCAAGCAGATCTACCTGCTTCAGCAGCAGAAGGACGCGTTTGAGGCGTGGACAGATCACAACGGCGAAAAGCACCTTGTGCCCCGATTCGCGCTGACCGACGCCGAAAGCGAGGAATATGCCGTAATCATGACGGATGTGAACCCCTATCTGGACGAGATGCTCATGAAATTCATCATGGGCGTGGAACCGCTTGAGAACTACGAGCAGTTCGCGCAGGAGTTGCGCGGCATGAAGCTGGAGCGGGCCATCGAGATTCAGCAGGCCGGATACAATAGGTATCTGGCTCGATAGCTCGCGATGGGGCGCCGAGCCGGGCGAGACGCCATACTCGTGTTCGATTGGAAATTCCGACCGCAATTTGCGGTCGGACAGAGGAAACGAGTATTACTGACTCGCGTTAATGGAAAATTCAAATGCTCGTCAGTATAAGCCGGGTGAGGCGCCTGCCGTCAGGCCGGGTCGGGCGGCGCGCCTGTCGTCCGGCTCGGCGGCTGGGAGACGGGCGGCAGGCCGACCGCCCGGCCGCTCGCATTGCTAATGCTAATGCTGATGCTATTGTTGTTGCTGTCCGCGCGCGATTCCGGCGGGCAGCCCAATGGCCGTCGGCGCAAATCGGCGAAGCCGGAGCGACAGAGGTGTTGCAGTGAGATTGCTCGAAAAATGGCAGAAAAGCAGCACGGTGATCCAGTGGGTCGTGTCCTATGCCGCACTGGCCGCCATTGCGGCCCTGACGCTCGCGATCTCGGCGTCTGCCGCGCAGAGCGCGATACGCGGCGAGATCGTCCAGACGAGCGGCGTCGTGCTGGGCCAGGTTGGCAACGCGATCGACAGGATGATCGCCGAGATCGGGACCATGGCCGATACCATACGCATAAACCCGGCAGTCGTCAAGGCTTCCCACTTCGGCGGGGAACTGAGCGGGGAGCGGCGCTATATGATCGCGTCCGTCATGCAGGAGCTGCGCAAGCTGACATCGCTTGCGGATCGCTACAGCAACTATTACCTGTACTTTTCAAATTCCGACATGATCATCCTCCCGTCCGGGATCATGAGCTCGCGCAAATACTATGACGCCTACGGCCTTGGCGGGCGCATCGGCTACGCGGAATGGCTCGGCGTCATTACGGCGGGCAGAGGGGGGCGCTTTCACGACATCGGGGGCTCTGGGCTGCTGTACGTGAATCGGGATTCGGTCAATTTTGGGGAAACGGCGCAGAACCTCTCCATCGTCATCGAGATCGCGCCCGAAACCTTTTTCCAGCCCGTGATGGGGCAGGCGTATTTCAGCGACACCGTGCTCGAGATCGTGCAGGGCGACGGGACGGCGATAAGCTCCCGCCCGGAGGCGCCTGCGTCCATCGGCTTCGAGTTGCTGGAGGGCGCCGACGGGGTGTTCGACCACGTCTTCCCTGACGGCGCGGCCGTGGTGGCGTACACGACCTCGCGCCTGTGGGACTTAAAATACGTGTCCGTCGTGCCGCGCCGCGTGATTGGCGAGCGGCTGCGCGGCGTTGGCGGCGCGTTCGCGCTCGGGATCGCCGCCCTGCTGGCGATCAGCGCCGCGCTGACCGTATTCTTCGTCAGGAAAAACTACGACCCCGTGGGGAACCTCGTGAAGCTGCTGGGCGAGTACGGGGGACGCGATGGAAGCGATGGAAGCGATGGAAATGGGGAAAACGGGGGAAGCGGGGGGAACGTCGCGGCGGCCGGGGGCATGGACAAGAACGAGTTCCATTTCATCAGCAGATCCGTGGAGTCGATCATCACGGAAAAGCGGCACATGGAGAGCAGCATGGCGGGGCGCGTCGCCTTTGCGCGCGAGGCGGTGCTGACGAGGCTGCTGCTGGGCGAGTGGGGCGCGCCCCTCCCTGCGGGCGAGATCCTTTCCAAGTGCGGGATGGAGGCCAAATCGGATCTGTACGCGGTGCTGTGCATCATGATGGACGAGCGCGGGCAGCCGGGATTCTTGCGAGACGGCGAGGCGTCCGGCGCGGACGAGCGGGAGCGGCTGCTGCGCTTTGTCATACGCAACGTGGCGGAGGAGCTGGCGTCGGAGGCGCGCGCCGGGGCCGAGGCAGGGGCAGGGAGCGGGTATCTCGTGGAACTGCGGGGGAACTTTGCCCTGGTCGTAAACTTTGCCGAGGGCACGGGCGACGGCGAGGCCATGGCGGAGCTACGCCGGATAGGGGATTTTTTGGGCGGCTTCATGCTGAGCCAGTTCGGGACGCGCCTGATCGTCGCCGCCGGGATGCCGTGCCGCACGCTCTTCGGGATCGAGAGCGCGTACAGGGAGGCCGCCGAGGCGCTGGCGCACAAGCTGCTCATGAAGGGCGAGTCGGGCTTTTTCATCAGCGAGATGCGGGAGCGCGCGAAGATCGGCGAGTATTTTTTCCCGTTCGAGCTGGAGCGCAGCCTGATCAGCGCGCTGAAAAACGGGGACGGCCCCAGGGCGCAGAAGATCGTAGGGGAGCTTTTTGACAGCAACGGGCCGAGCGGCGGGAACGGCGCCCCGTTTTTCATGGCGCAGTGCCTGGCGTATGACATTCTCGGCGCGATTTTCAAGCTGGGCGCGGATGGCGGGGCGCACGAGCGCCTGGACAGCCCCGGCCTCGGCGCGAAGATTCACGAATCCAAAAGCGCGGAGGAAATGCGGCAAATGCTGTGCGGGCTGTGCCACGACATCTGCGTCTACAACAGCGGGCGAAACCATTTCGACAATTCCCTGCGCGCGAAGGCGGAGGCGTACATCGGCGAGCACTACAGCGACACGAGCCTCAGCATGGCGGGCATCGCCGAGCGGCTGGGCCTGCACCCGGCTTACCTTTCGTCCGCGTTCAAGGAGCAGGCGAAAATCGGGATTCTGGACTACATCACGCGCGTGCGCGTCGAGCGCTCCATGCAGCTCCTGGGCGACTTCGGCGCGAGCATCGGCCAGATATCCCTGAAAGTCGGGTACGCCAGCGCGAAGACGTTCACGCGCGTTTTCAAGAAAAACACGGGAATCACCCCGTCGCAATACAGGGAGCTGCTGCGGGACAGCCCAAAAGACTAAGCGGGCGGGCAGGCGAACGGACGCCGATGTTGCGCGGCGGCAATGCGCGATGGCGTTGCGCGGCGGCATTGCGCTAAAACATTGTGCGCTGGCGTTGCACGGCGGAACTGCGGGAGGCCGAGCGGCAGAGCGCTTTCGCGCCCAGGCGGGCGAGCAGGCGAACGGGCGAAAAACTTGAGAGGGAATGGGGCATAGATGCATGGATGAATTGGGCAGGCTGCGGCACCCGCGCGTTTGGGCGGACGAGGGCGATTTTATCCGCATGAGAAACGAATCCGGCGGGAACCGCGACTATTACGCGTATAAAAAGCAGGCGGAGGAGCTGCTGAAGCTTGCGCCGCCGGAATACTTCATACACCCGTCCGACGCGCACGAGCTGTGGCAGCGCGACGTGGGCGACAGCATCGCCAATCTGTCGTTCGCCTATCGCTTTTTTGAGGACGAGCGCTATTTCGCCGCCGCGCGCGAGTGGGCGATGAAAGCCTGCGGCTATCCCTGCTTCGGGCGGGAGGAGCCCGATCTGGCCATGGGGCACCAGCTGTTCGGGCTAGCGCTGTTTTACGACTGGTGCTATGGCAGGCTGTCCGACGCCGACAGGAAAACCGCGATGGGCGCGCTGGCAAAGTACGGCGGGAAGATGCACGCCGCCGCGACGGAGACGGGCTACTGGAAGGACTGGAATTTGCAGAACCACATGTGGATCGACGTCTGCGGCCTTGGCGCCTGCGCCGTCGCGCTCTATGGCGAATGCGAGGACGCGGGGGCGTGGCTTGATTTTTCCGTCGGCAGATACGGCGACGCCATGAAATCGCTGGGCGGCGACGGGGCGAGCCACGAAGGCGTCGGCTACTGGGGCTACGGGGTGAGCTGGCTGATGCGATTCATGGACATCGTCAGAAAGTTTCTCGGAAAGGATATGTACAAGGGCAACGAATGGTTCGGGAGGACGGCGGGCTACAGGCTTTACATGAGCCTGCCGAGGAACGCGCAGACGCCGTCCGAGAATGTCTTTGACCTGGCCGACTCGAGCCGGGCTGACTCCTTCAATTCGTCGAACATCCTGTACAAGCTGGCGAACGAGTACGGCGACGGCCACGCGCAATGGCTTGCGGACGAGCAGCAGGATTCGGGCGTGTTCCCGTCGGCGAACAAATGGCTGAAAATCATGTGGCAGGGCAAAAGCGTGGAAAAAAAGCCATATGGCGGCCTTCCCACGCTGAAGCATTTTGAGGACATGGGCATTGTCTGCGCCCGCGCGGACTGGTCGGGGGATGGGAGCGCCATCGTATTCAAATGCTGCCCTGCTTTGGGCGAGGACGCGACGCGGCTGTGCCACAGGCCGCCGTACACCGACTG
>JAISFK010000319.1 GCA_031263625.1 Clostridiales bacterium | reverse complement strand
CGCGGGGGCCGCCTCGGCGCTCCGGCAGCCGTCGCCGCATAAGGCGCAGCGCGGGTGGAAGCGGCAGCCCTCCGGCCAGGCCCTCGGCGACGGCACGGCGCCGGGAATGGCGGCCAGCTTGCGCTTCGCGCCCGTCAGGCTGGGCACGGATTCCAGCAGGCCCTTCGTGTACGGGTGCAGCGCGTTCGTGAATATCTCGCGGCAGGAGCCCGTTTCCACGATCTGGCCGGCGTACATGACGGCCACCGAGTCCGCCATCTCGGCCACAATGCCCATGTTGTGCGTGATGAGCAGCACGGCCATGTTGTTTTTTCGCCTCAGATCGTTCATGAGCTTTATAATCTGCACCTGTATCGTCACGTCCAGCGCCGTCGTCGATTCGTCCGCTATGAGCAAGTCGGGGCGGCATGAGAGCGCCATGGCGATCATCGCCCGCTGGCGCATGCCGCCGGAGAGCTGGTGCGGGTACGCCTTGAGCTGGCGCGCCGGCTCGGGGATGCCCGCCTCGGCCAGCAGCCCCACGGCCGCGGACTCGGCCGCGGACTTCGACATGCCCATGTGCAGCCGCAGCGTTTCCGTCACCTGCCTGCCTATCGTCAGCGTGGGGTTCAGGCTCGTCATGGGCTCCTGGAACACCATCGAGATTCTGTTGCCCCTTATTTTTCTGAGCTGCTCGCCGGGGCAGGCGCAAAGATCCGCCGTCAGCGGGCCGGCGCCGACATTGGCTCCAGTTCCAGCGCCGGCTCCAGTTCTGGCGCCGGCGCCATCGCGACGGCGCTCGCCGCCATACGCAAACTCTATCGCGTCGGCGCTCACGTATGCCGGGGGGCTGGCGAGCAGCCGCAGCAGGGACAGCGCGGTGACGCTCTTGCCCGACCCGCTCTCCCCCACCAGCGCCATCACCTCGCCCCTCGCGATAGAAAAGCCGACGCCGCTCACCACGTTGACAATGCCGTCCTCCGTCTTGAAGGACACGTTCAGGTTCTCCACGCGCAAAAGCGCTTCTCCAGCCTCGCCAGCCGCTCTGGCAGCCGCGCCCGCCGCGACGCCCGCAACGCCCGCAACGCCCGCAACCCCGGTCGCCACGCCCGCGCCGCTCTTCCTTCCTTCCATCGCCGCCATCACCGCCTCACCGCCCTGGGATCCAGGGCGTCGCGCAGCCCGTCGCCCATGAAATTCAGGGATAGCGCCACAAAAAGGATCAGCAGCCCCGGAAGCACGGCCATCCACGGCGCCACGCGCATATAGTCCTGCCCGGCTTTGAGCATCGCGCCCCAGCTGGGCACCGGCTCCTGCACGCCCAGCCCCAGATACGAGAGGCTGGACTCCGTGATGATGGCATACGCCACGTTGAGCGTGGCGCTCACGATGACGGGCGACAGCGCGTTGGGCAGGATGTAGCGCCGTATTATGTAGAAATGGCTGAAGCCCATGGCCCTGGCCGACATCACGAAGTCCTGCTCCTTCAGGTGCAGGCACTGCGCCCTGGCCTGCCGGCATATGCCCATCCAGCTGAACATGCCGATGATGGCCATGACATTGAAAATGCTCGCGTGAAAAATCGAGTTCGCGATCAGTATCAGGAAGAAAGAGGGTATGCAGCTCAGAAACTCGGTGAAGCGCATGACGGCGATGTCCGCCGCGCCGCCGAAATACCCCGCGGCAAGGCCGAGCGGTATGCCGATGGCGAGCGACACGAGCGCCGAGAGAAAGCCCACGGACAGGGACATGCGCCCGCCGAATACGCAGCGCGTGAGATAGTCGCGCCCGAACTGGTCCGTGCCCAGCGCGTACTTGGGCGACAGCGGCGGCAGCGGGTTGCCGTCCGGCAGGTCGCCCATGTGGAGCTCGTCGTATGGAAACGGCGAAACCAGGGGCGCGGCGGCCGCCAGCAGCGTCAGCAGGATCAGCACGGCGGCGCCGGCCACCGCGAGCCGGTTCCTGGCAAAGCGCCGCAGCACCAGCGCGCCGGGGCTGGCCTTGTATTTTTCAGTCGTCATGCGTCATCGCACCCCACTATCGCACCCCTCTCACGAATACTTTATGCGCGGATCCACAAGCACGTACAGCAGATCGGAGAGCAGCACGCCCGCCATGACCAAAATGGAGGAAAACAGCGTGACCGCCATCACGGCCGGGTAGTCCCTGGCGAGCACGGCCATGGTGCCGTAGCGGCCCAGCCCCGGAATCCCGAACATGTTCTCGATCACGAAGCTGCCGCCGATGAGCCCCGGCAGCGATCCGCCCAGCATCGTGACGACGGGTATGCAGGAGTTGCGGAACGCGTGGCGCCAGGTCACGGCGCCCTCCTTCAGCCCCTTGCTGCGGGCCGTGCGTATATAGTCCTGCCCCATCACGTCAAGGAAGCTGGCCCGCTGAAAGCGGAGCCAGCTCCCGACGCCCGCGAAGGACAGCGCGATCACGGGCATGGCCATGTGCCTGGCCCTGTCCGCGAGCAGGACGTGCCACGGGCCTTTCAGCCCCACGGTCACGAGCCCCATGGACGGCAGCCATCCGACGCGGAGCGTGAAGAACAGTATGAGCAGCATCCCGAACCAGAAGCTCGGCATCGACATGCCCACGAACGAGAGCAGCGAGAGGATGTTGTCCGACGCCCTGTACTGGCGCTTCGCGCAGAATATGCCCAGCGAAACGCCCACGACGAGCTCAAGCGCGAGCGCCGCCACGGATAGCTGTATCGTGGGGACGAGGCGCGCGGCGATCTCCGACGCCACGGGCTGGCGGCTTATGTACGAGTAGCCCAAATTCCCCTGCAGCACCTGGCCCAGCCACGCGGCGTAGCGCACCAGAACCGGGCTGTCCAGCTGCAGCTTCTCCCTGACGGCGTCGATGGACACCTGGTTGCGCAGCTCCTCCGGGTTCACGTACATGGACGCCGCGTCGCCGGGGGCCATATTCATGATGACGTAGGACACCAGCGATATGCCCACGAGCATGGGCAGCATCATCAGCAGCCTTTTAAGCAGATATTTCATCGCCGTCTATGTGTCTCTCTTCTATTTCTCGAAATACACCATGCTGAAATCGACCCACGGCGGGTATATGCCGGAAAAGCCGGCGTCGTCCACGTTGAGGCCGGAGTTCGTGCCCCAGATTCGCGGGGTGTTCCACGTGAGGATCTGCGCGCGATCCTCGGTGATCGTTTTCTGTATAAGCTCGAACGCCTGCTTCTGGACGGCGGGATCCACCGAGTTCTTCGCGTCCGCGAACGCCTGCGTCACGACGGGGTTGTCATAGTTGTAGTACGGCGACGGCGTGAACACGAGCTCGTAGTTGGCGGAGATGGGGCCGACAGAAGGGCCGCTGCCCGTCCCGGCGATCTGGTACTCCTGCGTCGTGTACACGAGGTCGGAGTACACGGCGCTGTCCACCGGCCTGTACGTCAGCTCTATGCCCGCCTTTTTGAACGTGTCCTGGAGTATGACCGCGTTGGGGTCGTTCGTGACGGACGTCATGATCTCCATCTGAAGCCTCTGGCCGTCCTTCTCCCTTATGCCGTCGGCGCCGGGCGCCCAGCCCTCCGCGTCCAGTATTGCGGCGGCCTTGTCCACGCTGAACTCGAACGCCTCCGGATCCGCGACGGCGGGGTTGTAGTACTGGTCCACGGGCGTGAACGCGCTGTCCAGCACGGTCGCGCCGTTCTTCTGCGCCATGATCAGCGACTCCCTGTCGATCAGGTAGCTCACGACCTTGCGCATGGGCAGCTGGCTCATGAGCGGATCATTGTGGTTGACCTCGAATATGCCGAGGTTCGCCGACGGCTTCAGCAGGAAGCTGTACTCCGGGTTGTCCTTCAGGAGCATGTACGTCGTCTGGTAGTTGCCCATGGCCAGCTGAACCTGCTTGCTCTCAAAGGCCATGGCCCGCGCGTCGTTGTCGGGTATGATCTGCAGCACGACGCTGTCCAGGTACGGCCTGTGCTCCCAGAAGTCCTCGAAGCGGTCGAGGCGCAGATAGCCGCCCTCCTCGCGCTCGGCCAGCACGAACGGCCCGTTGCCGATCAGCCTGGACAGGTCAGCGATCTGGTCCCAGGACGCGGGGTCTATGTCCTTCCAGATGTGGCTGGGGAGGAATATGACGAGCGTAAGCGTCGTGTACGCGAAAGTGGCGTCCATCTCGGCGAGCCGGAACCTGACCGTCAGCTCGTCCACCTTCTCGACCGTGAGGTTGCTGTAGTCATACGCCTTGTCCACGGACTCTATCCTCGGGTAGTAGTCGAAGTAGAACAGCACGTCGTCCGCCGTCAGGGGCGCCCCGTCCTGCCATTTCACGCCGTCGCGCAGATGCACCGTGTACGTGAGCCCGTCGTCGGACATGTCGTAGCTCTCCGCGATCCTCGGCACCAGCTCCGCCTTCTCGTTCACGACGAACATCGGGTCCCACGCGAGATCCCGCACGAAGTTTCCGGGGCCGTCGTCCGTGATTATGTAGTTGGGGCGCGACAGGTCGTAGGGATAGCCGAAATACAGCGTGCCGCCGTATTTGGCCTCGTCGCCGCCGCCGTCGGCTGCGGGCGCAGCCGTCGTCGCGTCAGCCGCGCCGGCCGCGTCAGCCTCCGTGGCCGCCGCAGCTTCCGCAGTCGTCGCGTCCGCGCCGGCTGTCGATGCGGCCTCGGTGGTCGAAGCGCCGCCGCCTCCGCACGCGGACAGCATCAGCGCGAGCGCGGCCAGCGCCGCGAGCACCCGCGCCGCTCTTCTCTTTTTCAGCATTTTGAGCATCTTGAACATTTTGAACATTTTTGAGCCCTCCCTTATTTGCGCGTCAAGCCATTCGCTATATCCGCTATAATAAACTTATTGTATGCTCTTTGTCAATAAAACCCCGTTGCGCTGTTGCGCGGAACGCCTTATTTTTCGGCTTTTCCGGCCTTGTCGGCGCCGTTGCCCGCGCCCGCGGCGGGCGGCTGCCCCCCCTGCCGGGCGCCGCGCTCCGGCAGCACGATTGGGAGGAGCCTGAGTATCGCGTAGAACACGATCAGCACCGTGAACACGCCTGTCAGGCCATACAGCATGAGCCTCACGGCCAGGCTAACGTCCATTTTTGTCAACACCCCTTTCAAGTTCTGGATCAAAGCCATGTACTGCGGATAGCGTATAATCGGCCGCCGCGCCGCCGCTGCAACACCGCCGCTACAGCGCCGCCGCGACGCCATCCGGCGCCGCCGTCACAGCGACAGCAGCCACGGCACGAGCGAGAGTATCAGGCCGCCCGCCACCACGGAGCCGAGCTGCCCCGCGACGTTCGCGCCGGTTGACTGCATGAGTATGAAGTTCGTCGGATCCTCTTTGGCCGCCATCTTCTGGACGATGCGCGCGGACATCGGGAACGCCGAAATGCCGGCCGCGCCCACCATCGGGTTGATCTTGTTTTTGGAGAAGACGTTCAGCAGCTTGGCGAACAGCACGCCGCCCGCCGTGTCAAAGACGAACGCCACGAGGCCGAGCGCGAGTATGAGCAGCGTTATCGGCCGCAGAAACTCGCTCGCGCGCATCGTCGCGCCAATCGTGATGCCCAGCAGCAGCGTGACGATGTTCGCCAGCTCGTTCTGGGCCGCCTGCGACAGCCTCTCCAGCACGCCGCAGACGCGAATCAGGTTGCCGAACATCAGCAGGCCGACGAGCGGGGCGCTGAACGGCGCGAGGATCCCGGACACGAGCGTCACTATGACCGGGAACGCGATCAGCGCGGCCTTCGACACGCTCCTGTCCTGGTACGACATCCTTATCAGCCGCTCCTTCCTTGTCGTCAGGAGCCGGATCACGGGAGGCTGGATGATGGGCACGAGCGCCATGTACGAGTAGGCGGCGACCGTGATCGGCCCCAGGTGCTGCCGCGCGAACTTGGACGCGACGACGATGGACGTCGGGCCGTCCGCCGCGCCGATGATGCCGATGGAAGCCGCCGTCTTCAGGTCTATGCCCATGTTCATGCCGAAGGCCGCGTCGAGCGCGTTGCCGAGCCACAGCGCGGCCAGCACGGTGAAGAATATGCCGAACTGGGCCGCCGCGCCGAACAGCAGCATGCGCGGGTTCTTGATCAGCTCCGAGAAATCTATCATGGCGCCGACGGCTATGAAGATCAGGCAGGGGAACAGCTCCGTCGCTATGCCGCTGTCGTAGAGGATTTTCAGTATGCCGGCGACCTCCCCGGCGGCCTCGCCGGCTACGGCTGCGGCGTCGCCCGGCTCGGCGCCCCCGGTTCCCGCGCCCATGCCGTCGGACAGCCACGCCGTCGCGAACGGCAGGTTCACGAGTATGGCCCCGAAGCCGATCGGCAGGAGTAGCATCGGCTCGTAGTCCTTTTTGACGGCCAGCCATATCAGCAGCGCGCCTATGGCGTACATGACCAGCATCTGCGGCGTGAACGCGAATAGCCCGCCGAACAGCGCTTGCACCAGTTCCATTGTCGTAAATCCTCCCTAATTCATTGCTTTATATGCCCCGCTATGCTTGATACGCCCAGTATGCCTAGGGCATTTTTTCAGCCGACTTCC
>JAISFK010000316.1 GCA_031263625.1 Clostridiales bacterium | reverse complement strand
GCTCCGGCGTACCGGCGCCGCAGGAGCGCATGAACGAGATGCTGCCGAGGATGTCCTTTTACTTCCTCACAGGCGAGGACGCGGACTACGCGGGCATGGCCAGGCTGTACAGGCGGCTGCTGAAAGAGGGCGGCGCGCTCGGAGGCGGCGGGACGGGCGAGGACAGCGAGGGTAGCGGGAGCGTGGAGGCAGGAGGAGCTGGCGCGGGCGCGGCCGGCGCGGCTGGCGGTTCTGACGGTTCTGACGGCGCGGGCAGCTCGACTGGCGCTGGAGACGAGGCTGGCGGCTCGGCTGGCGCGGGCGGCATACCGCTGCGCGCGGACATCCTCGGCTCGGACGTAAAGGCGGGTTTTCTGGCCAACGCGAACGCCATCTTCACGACGGCCGCGCAGGCGGAGGACATCCTGCTGGCGCTCCGGCGGGAGGGCGTCCAAAACGTCACGATGGTATACAAGGGCTGGCAGAAGGGCGGGATAAACGGCGCGCGCTACGGGCAGACGGCCTTTGAGCCGAAGATCGGCGGCGCCGCGGATTTTGCCCGCCTCAGCGCCGCCGTGGGTGAGGCCGGGCGGTTTTTCCTGAACGTCTCCCCCATCACTGCGAACGAGGACCAGATCAGCGAATACTGGCAGGCGGCCACGACCCTCTCCAAGAGCTACGCCATGCTCTACCGCGAAAACTTCTCGCTGCTGTACCGCAGATCCTACATCCTGCGCCCGTCGCTGGCCGCGGGCTTCGTGGAGGCGACGCTGACGGCGCACCCCGGCCTGGAGCTGTCGGTGGACGAGATGGGCAGCAGCCTGTACGCGGACAACACGCGGGGCGGCGAGGTCACGCGGAGCCAGACGCTGCAGATGTTCGACAGGCCGGACGTGTCGGCGTTCAACACGCCCAACGCCTACCTGTGGGACACCGCCGACATATTCCTGGACATCCCCATGGTGAACAGCCAGTATCTGTACGAGTCCGACACCGTGCCGTTCCTCCAGATGGCGCTGCGCGGCAGCATGGAATACTACGCGCCCTATATGAACACGAGCGCGCAGTCGCCGTACAGCCTGCTCAAGGCGCTGGAGTACGGCGCGTACCCGTCGTTCATACTGACGGGCGCGGACAGCAGGGAGCTGCGCGACACCATGCAGGAGGAGCTGTTCTCCACGTTCTATCTGGACTGGGCCCCCGCGATTGGCGAGCTGTACGCGAAGATGAACGGGGCGCTCTCCCTCGTGGATGGACAGGAAATAACGGATCACAAAGCGCTGGCTGACGGAGTGGCCGTCACCGTCTTCGGCAATGGCGCGCGGATCTACGTAAACTACGGCGCGCGGGAATGCGCGCATGAGGGCGTGGCCATACCGGCCCAGTCCTTCGCGGTGCGAAAGGGGGAGTGAGGAAGCGTGAACTCCAAAAAAGGGCGGGCGCTCACAATACGGGCGCGCGACGCCCTGAGCGGATACCTGTTCATACTGCCGTGGCTGATTGGCCTGTTCGCGTTCAGCCTGTACCCGGCCGTGTACTCGTTGCGCATGAGCGTGAGCAACGTGTCGGCGCAACCGGGCGGCGCCGTGCTCACGTTCGCGGGGCTCGTCAACTACAACGAGGCCCTCAACGTGGACATCAGGTTCAAGAGCGAGCTGCTCGCGGACATGCGTTTTATCGGCATGTCGCTCGCGATAGTCATGGTGTTCTCCCTGGTCATCGCCATCCTGCTGAACGGCAAGTTCCGCTTCCGCGCGGGGTTCCGGGTCGTCTTCTTCCTGCCGGTCGTGATCATGAGCGGGCCGATCATTCTGGAGCTGATGGGAAGGATAGACAACTTCTATTTCGGGGACGACAACCTGCTCGAAACCCTGTTCGAGATAATGCCGACGCAGCTCGGGCAGGCAGTGGATTTCATACTGGACAACCTCGTGACGGTCATGTGGTTCTCCGGCGTGCAGATACTCATTTTTCTGGCCGGCCTGCAAAAGATAAGCCGCTCCGTGTACGAGGCGGCCGAGATCGACGGCGCTGGCGCCTGGGAGAGCTTCTGGAAGATCACGCTGCCGCACATGAAGTCGCTCATTCTCATAAACGCCATCTACACGGCAATAGAAATCGCCAATTTCAGCGGCACCAGCTCCTCGCTCGTATACGAGGATCTCGCGAAGCTGCCGGCGCTGCAGATAAACCGCATGAATCCGTACATCATGCGCAACATGACCGACACGGTGCATCCGTACAGCCTCTCGGCTGCGGCAAGCTGGCTGTATTTTCTGGCGCTGGCGGCCATCATGCTCGCCGTGCTGCTCGTGTACAGAGTCTTTGACAGGGGGGATTGACATGGACGCTATGGACACTCAAATAAAAAGCATCGCGGCAGGCGTCGCCGCGGGCGGCGCTGGAGACGGCGGCCATCGCGGCCGCCGTGCGCTGGCGGGGCGCCTGGGCAAGGCGCGCAAATTCCTGCTGGGCAGCCACGGCAAGAAAGGCGCGCTCCCCCTCGCCCTGGTATACGTCGTGCTGGCCAGCCTCGGCTTCGTGTTCATCCTGCCCGTTCTGCGCATGCTGGTTTCGGCCTTCATGACGCCCGCGGATCTGGTGGATCCCAAGGTCATCTGGGTGCCCACGCAGCTGTACTGGCAGAACGTGGCCACGGCCGTGCGGGTGCTGCGCTACGGCGAGGGCCTCTTCGTGAGCTTCATGCTCTCGGCCGCGCCCGCGCTGCTGCAGACTGCCTGCACGGCTCTCGCGGGCTACGCGTTCGGGCGCTACGAGTTCCCCCTCAAAAAGCTGTGGCTCGCGATGGCCGTGCTGTTCTACATGATCCCCATGCAAGTGACCACGGTGCCGCGCTACATCCTGTTTCTGGGCTACGGCATCGTCAACACGCCATGGTCCGTCTACCTGCCCGCGATGTTCGGGCAGGGACTCAAGAGCAGCATCTTCATCCTCATCTTCTACCAGTTCTTCCGCAACTACCCGAAATCCCTTGACGAGGCGGCGGAGATCGACGGCTGCGGAAGGTTCAGGGTGTTCCTGCGCATAGCGCTGCCCATGTCCGGCCCGGCCATGGTGATCTCCGTCATATTCTCCGTGGTGTGGTACTGGAACGAGACGACGCAGATGGCGCTGTTCATGGGCAACTCCGGCGCCCGCAGCCTGTTCGGCGTGAGCGTGAGCACGCTGCAGACGCTCCCGCTGCGGATCGCGACGTTCGCGAACAGGTTCACGGCGGAGATGGGCGCGAACACGAAGCTCCCCGACGCGGTGTCGCTCGCCGGGGCGCTGCTGGCGATAGCGCCCGTGCTCATACTGTATCTCGTGCTGCAGCGGCAGTTCATCGAGAGCGTGGAGCGCTCGGGCATAACAGGCGAATAGGCGCCATGCGGGCGCCGCCCACCGGCGCCGCCCGTCGCCCGCCGCCATGCCGGCACTTGGCATTGTCAGCATGACAAAATAATGCTCGCTGCCATATTGCATAAAAGCGATCGCAAAATTGCACACAGCGCACAAACTCGCTTGGTTTCCAAAAAAATGGTGTCATGCGCGGTCAATAAGCAACTTGACTTTTATAATCATACGCGTTATAACAGGTAACGTTGGACGTTGCCGACATTGACGGAAAGGAGGCGGGCAAGCCATGATCCCAAAATTCAATATGACGCAGGAGCAAAATATATTTGTGGCAAAGCGGAATATCGTTGACTATATTTACAAAAGCGCAAAGCTGGAGGGCTTGGGCGTCACCTACCCGGACACGGAGGCTATATTTCGCGGCGCGGCGGCTCCGTGTGTAAAGATATCGGATATAATCGCGATAAACAATCTAAAACACGCTTGGCAGTTCTTGCTTGGCACGTTGGACGCGCCGATGGATTATGCCTATCTGTGCAAACTAAATCAGCTTGTTGGCGGCGACAATCTTATTTATGGCGCGGGATATATCCGCACCCTGCCGGTAACAATCGGCGGCACAAAGTGGAAACCGGAGATGCCGGCTGAGGCAGACATAAAAGCCCGCTTGACAGAATTGCAGGCTATTGCAAACCCCACAGAACAGTCGATAGCGGTTATGCTGTACGCCATGCGCGGGCAATTCTACCTCGACGGCAATAAGCGCACGGCTATGCTGGCGGCTAATCAGATTATGATCGCAAACGGTCACGGCATTATATCCGTGCCGGAAGAATTGATCCGCGACTTCACCCAGCACCTTGTAAACTTTTACGAGTCGGGCAACGCGAAAACGATCGCGCAGTTCGTGTATGACAACTGTATTGACGGGATACCCTTTACAAATTAGCTGCTTGGCGCGCAGCGCGGATGCGCAGCGCGGACAGCCAGCATAACGTTGTCGTTAACGTTATTCAATATGGCCGCATGCGGCAAGGAAAGGACGTGGCTTATGGCAAGCTATTTGGAGTTGGACGTGGACAGCGTGGCGCGCATTGGCTTGATTTTTCTGGACGGGGACAGCCTGGAGGACATTTTGCTGGACAAATACGGGCACACGGACTATGATTTCGACAAATTCAACGCCTGCAAAAAGGCCATCATGAAAATCGAGCGCCTCAACCCGTCGCTGGAGATCACCGCCATTCTCTGGCAGAGGCGGCCGGACAGCGCGTCCATGGCGGTGCCCGTCGTGGCGGGCCGCGCGTTGCCGCTTGAAGGCCACGCGCCGTCGCCGGTTTCGCCGGCCCTCGAAGCCGCTTTTTCGGGCCGCGCCGCCAGCGCGGAGCGCGAGTCGGGCGGGACATCCCATTACTACCCGGTGAAGAACATCGACGCGGAAATTGTGGGCGCGCTGGAGCTGCTGCGGGGAAATTCCCGCGCGGTGGACGTATAATCATGCCATAGAAGGGGGCTCTGCAATAGGAGCGAATGAAGTATTCCTGTACCACGATTTTTTGCGCATCAACGGTTTGGACGGGGCCTTCATAGAAGGCGCGCCGGAAAGCGCGGCCATCGCGGGCGCCATTCGGCTGAAGGCGCTGAGAAACGCGGTGCAGCTTGCGGATCTTGTCCAGCATTTTGCGGCCGCGCCGGTGCGGGGCAAACTGGACGCCATTATCGACGCGGCTTACGGGCGCAAGGGCAATGAGGACTGGTTCACGCGCAAGCCGCCTTTTGTGGGCACGCCGCCCCGCTACTGGCGTTTCGACGACAGCATGGGCGAGCATTGCCTGCCCCAGCTCTACATGGGCAAGCCGTGTAGCCTTGCGCAGGATCTTGCGGCGCGGATTTACGGCGCGCTGGGCGAAAGGCACAAAAAAGAGGAGCCGACGGTGGCGTTCAGATACCAATGAAACCGGCCCGCTGAAACCGGCCCGCCGCCGTCACTGCCGTTCCCGGTATTCCATGGGCGTCATGCCCATGCTGTTCCGAAACAGCTCGCTGAAGTAGCGCGCTTTCCGGAAGCCGACCTGGCCGGCGATCTGATAGACCTTCATGTCGCTCTGGCGGAGAAGCTCCTTCGCCCTGCCCAGGCGAATTTCGGTCAGCGTCTCCTTAAAGGTGCCCGACCACTCCTGATGGAACAGCCTGGAGAGGTGGGCGGGGTGGATGCCGGCGTGGGCCGCCACGGTCTCCAGGCTGATCCGCTCCGCGTAGTGCTCGTTCATATATTGCAGGGAGCGCTGCAGCACCTTTTTTGGCTTCTTCGCCCCGGGCCGGGGCCCCGCCGCCACAAGCTCCTGTATGCCGGCGATGGCCGAGGCGAAACTCGTATCGATGGTGTCGCAGCTGGATATGAGGCGGAACATGCAGTCCCCGGCGCGCGATGCGGAGGGCTCCGCCCCGGCCGCAACCGCCTCCGCCAGCTGCACGGCCCGCATGGCGAAGAGTTGCGCCGCGTCCCGGCTGATCTCCATCTGCCGGCGCATCGCCCGGCCGGCCTCTTCCAGGCAGGCGGCCGCCTGTCCGCGCAGGCCCTGCCGCAGCAGGTTCTCAAAGCGCGCCAGGGCCTGCGCCGGCTCCTCGCAGGAGGCCTGCATCAGGTGGCCCAGCGACTCGCGGAGCAGCTGTTCGTCTTCCGCAATGAGAAGATTGTACACGGTATCTGTCCTCCTGTCATTTGTCATTAACGTTGTCATTAACGTTGTCACGAGCGGAATCATGAACGTTGTCATGAACGTTAATATTCATGCCATGCTTCTATTATAAGGCAGGGAAGGGTCTGCGGCAAGAGAATTTTCGCATAGCATGCCGGCCGCAAAATGCCGGCCGCGAAATGCCGCGCAAAGTGCCAAAATGCCGCATGGCGAATTTGCCCGCGCGCCGCCGTGTGCCGCGCACGCCGCAGCCGAAAAAATAAAAATTATGCCTGATGTTAAATATTCTGAGCAATTGTTAAGATTCAGGCATTGTGCGAATCCGTGGAAACGATAAAATATTTATGGACAGATTCGCATATTTTGGAGGGACAGAATGACGAGCAGGTCCATCCATGCCGCCGAAAAAACGGAACGCCCGCCATGGAGGCGGCGCTTCTGGACGGCGTTTCAAAAATACAAGTTTTTCTATCTGCTGCTGTTTCCGGTGCTGCTGTGGTACGCCATTTTCTGCTATGGGCCCATGTACGGCATCGTCACGGCTTTTCAGAATTACAGCATGACAAAGGGGATCATGGGAAGCCCCTTCGTGGGCCTCGAGCACTTCCAGAAACTCTTTCAGGACAACCTGTTCTGGCGCGCCTTTCGCAACACGGTGATTCTGGCGCTCTACAGGATCCTGATTGAATTTCCCATCCCCATTTTGCTCTCCCTCCTCGTAAACGAGCTGCGCCGCGCCTGGATGCGCAAAGTGGCGCAGACCATCACGTACCTGCCCCATTTCCTGTCCTGGGTTATCATAGCATCCATTATTATCACTTTTATCAACCCGGATACGGGCTTCATTGCGGCGATCGCCCGGAATTTCAGCCTGTCGCTCCCCCCGAACCTGATCACCCAGGGCAGCTTCCGCTGGATTCTGGTCATCACCAATATCTGGAAGGAGGCCGGATGGGGCATGATCATTTACCTCGCCTCCATGGCCGGCGTTGACTCCACCCTCTATGAGGCCGCCTACGCGGACGGCGCCAGCCGCTTCCGCCGGGCGTGGCATGTGACTCTGCCGGCCCTGAGCAATGTCATCGCCATCCAGATGATCCTCCTGGTGGGCAATGTGATGCGCACCGGCTTCGACCAGGTGTTCAACCTGAGCAACAAGCTTGTCATGGCGACCGGCGACGTCATCGACTTTTACGTCTACAGGACCGTTACCCAGGACTACAAGCTGAGCTACGGCGCTGCCATGGGGCTGTTTAACTCCGTGGTGTGCATGGCCCTGCTGCTGCTGGCCAACTATACCGCCAAAAAGCTCAACGGCGAAAGCATATATTAGCGCCTTGCAGGCGCAGAGCCGCAGACCCAAAACCGCAATAAAAAGCAGGAGGAGGTGGCGCCGTGAAAGACAAGTTTATCTGGTTTGACGTGCTGAACACCGCCGTGATAGCCCTGTTCGTGCTGGCTATTTTCATTCCCGTGTGGTACATATTCGTCATATCCACATCCACCTACAGCGCGTACATCGCGGATCCCTACCACATGCTTCCCACTAGCTTCACCCTGCAGGAATACCAGCGGGCGCTCATGAGGACAAGGGAATTGACCCTGTCCTTCTGGGTTACGATAAAGGTGACGGCAGTGGGCACCGCCCTCAGCATGCTGTTCACTGTCATAGGCGGGTACGCCCTTTCGAAGAATAAGCTGCCCGGGCGCAACCTGATCTTCCGCCTGATCATCGTCACGATGTTTTTCGGGGGCGGCCTGGCGCCGACCTACATCCTGATCCGCGGCCTGGGCATGAACAACACCATATGGGCCCTGACCCTGCCGGGCGCCATCGCCACCTACAATCTGATCCTCATGAAAAACTTCTTCACCACGGTCAATCCCAGCCTGGAGGAGGCCGCGAAGATCGACGGCTACAACGACGTGCAGATTCTGCTCAGGGTGGTGCTGCCCATGTCGAAGCCCATGCTGGCGGCTATCTCCCTTTTCTATGCCGTGGGCTACTGGAACGACTACTTCAACGCCATCATCTATTCCTCCTCCCAGAACCTGATCCCCTTCCAAATGTATCTTCGCAACCTGATCATCGTCAATTCGGCGGCGGGCAGGGCCGGCGTGCAGACCGGCATCACCGCCTACGAGCAGTTCAAGATGGCCGTCATCATCGTCGGCATTGTCCCCGTGCTCGCCGTTTACCCGTTCGTCCAGAAGCACTTCACGAAGGGCGTGGTTCTGGGTTCGGTAAAGGAATAGCGCGGAGCCGCAAGCGGCAAGGGAGCGGCGGCTTCGCATGAACCAAATTATTCTTGCGGACTGAAAGGAGTTTACAACATGAAAAAGCACTGTGGCAACTTGGGCAACTTGGGCAAATCGGGCAAATTGAGGCTTGGCGCCCTGCTCGTCGCGCTCGCGCTGGCCATCGCCGCCTTTGCTGGCTGCGCAGGCAATACCGCCGCGCCGAGCGAGGGCGCCGCCGGCAGCACCGCCGCGCCAAGCGAGAGCGGCGCCGGCAATGCCGCCGCGCCAGACAAGGGCGCCGCCGCCGGGGAGCCGGTGGAGATCACATGGTTCCAAGGGCTGCGCGGGGTCAACCCGGACACGGACCGCGTCATCAATGCCGTGGAGGATGAGCTGAACATCAAATTTAACTTTGTCGCGACCTCTGACGACGGCGACGAACAGAGGCAGAAGCTCAGCCTGATGATTTCCGCCGGCGAGCAGGTCGATCTCGCCACCATGCTGTTTGGCGTCAACGCTCTGGCCCTGCAGTGGGTGAAGGACGACGTGCTCTATTCCTTCGACGACATCGGGGGCGACTATCCCGCCCTCCGGGCCGAGCTGGACTCCAGCCTGTACAGCTACCTGAAAATCGACGGGAAGCGGTATTTCCGCCCGCTGCCCTTAAGCCCCGGCAACCGCGGCTATGTCATCCGCAAGGACTGGCTGGACCAGCTGGGCATGGGCATCCCCACCACCCTTGACGAGTACTACGAGGTCCTGAAGGCCTTTTCATCCAACGACGTGGACGGCAACGGCCAGCTGGACACCTACGGCTTCTTCGTGTCGGAGCCATACGGCTCCAACCTGTTTGGCTACATAGCCAGAGCTTTCATAAACTGCGGCTGCTGGGGCGGCGACTGGGTCGAGCTGGCCGACGGCTCCATCACCCAGTTCGTGGCCAGCGACGCGGCCAGGGAGGCCTTCCGCTTCATCAAGAAGTGCTACGACGAGGAGCTATTCAACCGCAGCTTTATCAACGAAAAGGACGCGGAGGGCAAGCTGGACGACCTCATGGTGCAGGGGCGCCTGGGCATCATGGACGTCACCGGCGTGAACAGCCTGGAGCAGCGGTTCAAGGACGCCGGCGTCGAGTACGATCTGGAGTACCTGCCCCCGCTGAAAACCCAGGACGGCAAGCAGGGCACCCTGACCCACACCAGCGGCGGCTGGGGCTTCCACGTCATTCCCAAGACCTGCCGGAATCCCGAAAAGGTCATGGAATTCCTGGAGTGGGGCATGACCGAGAAGGGCCGCGAGCTCACCATGTACGGCATAGACGGCGTCCACTTCAACGGCTTCGAGACGATCGACGGCATCAAAGCCTACAACACGAACCGCGCGGAGATGGACAAGGACTGGAACACCGCGGACTACGGCCTTGCCCACCCCCTGTCCTGGGGCGGCTTCAACTACGACGGCGGCTATATCCCCATCGCCGAGAACGGCTACAATTTTGACGCCGCCCTTGTCGGCCAGGAACTGTGGATGGCAAGGGAGGAAGTGGGCGGCAAGTTCGATCGGCTCAAGCAGATGAACGCCCCCTACGCCGCCATGTTCCCGCTTCAGACCAGCATCGACGAAGGCGTGATCGTGGAGCAGGCGCTGATCGACATCGAGATCGAGGGGCGCACCAAGGCCATCGTGGAGCCCGCCGAGGACTTTGAGGCCAACTGGGACGCCATGCTGGACAACTGGATGTCATCCGGCGGCGAAGATCTGATCAGGCGCGGCAACGAGGCATGGGACGCGCAGAAATAATCAAGAAGGAGAATGCAGGCTATGGAATACAGGCTGCCCCTGGAGCGCGTCGCCGACATCGCCCTCCTGTTTCTGGACGGCGACTGCCTGGAATCGGTGCTCATTGACAGGCTTGGCCACACGGACTACGACTTCGGCAAGTTCAACTGCCTGAAGCGAGCGCTCGCGCAGATCGAAAAAATAGAGGAGTCCCTGGGCCTGGCGGCCATCCTGTGGCAGGCCTATCCAACCAACGACCGGGTGGGGGCGCCGCTGGTGGCGGGCAGCTCCCTGCCGCTGGAGGGCTGCAAGCGGCAGTTCCTGCCGCCGGAGATCCGCGCCGCCATCCGGGACGGCGCCCGGTCCGTCAGCGAGAGGGGCGGCGGGATCGTCTCCCTGTACTGCCCGGTGCGGAACAGCCAGCATGAAATTGTGGGGGCGCTGGAGCTGCTGGCCGGCCTCTCGGAAAAGATCGACGTCGGCGTCCGGGATATGTTCGTGAACCGGGAGCCGCTGGAACAGGAGGAGGATCTATGAAGCTCTGCCTCATAGGGGATGACCGCAGAATCGACGGCGAGACCGGGCAAAGCGCCGAGCGGGGGCAGTGGGGCGAATGCCAGAAGTGCGGGGAGGGCATCCGGCTCATGGGCGCGCGCAACCAGATGGTCTCCTTCCAGCTCGTCGCCGAGATCGAGGAAGGGGAATCCCTGACCGATTTTGATATTGGCTTTTCGCCCCTCTCCGGCCGGAAAGGCGAGATCCCGGCGGACTACGAGGCGTACATCCAGTGGTTCCACCGCATAGAGGGCATGCTGGTCCCCGACCTGCTCATCCCCTACGGCCGCTCCGAGCTTCCGTTTCGGGTTCCCCTGGAGCCCGAGTTCCACCGGGGCCAGCGGGCGGGGGCCCTGTGGATCGACCTGTGGATTCCGGAGGGCACGCCGCGGGGCCGGTACGCCGGCAAGCTCCGGGCGACGGCCAACGGGACGCCCTGGGAGTTTGAGCTGTCCGTCTCCGTCTATGGCTGCACGGTGCCCAGCGAGAGCCTGATTATGGCGGACCTCAACAACTATGCCGACACCCTCTCTGACGGCTTCCCCCATTTAAGGGACAATCCCAACCGCTACCGGGACGGCAGCTACCTGAAGGTGGAGCGGGACTTTTTCCGGCTGTCGCGGGAGCACAGGGCGCTGTTCCAGAACCTCAGCTACCTCCATTCCGGCAAGCCCGTGGACACCTTCGCGCCGGAGCTGGAGGGCAGCGGTGCCGCCCTCCGCGTGAAATCCTGGGAGGATTTTGACAGGCACTTTGGCCCCTATCTGGACGGCACGGCCTTTCAGGGTTCCCGCAGAGGGGCCTTCCCCATCGAATTCATGTTCACGCCCTTCAATCTCGGCTGGCCCGCCGCCTACGAAAAATTCGGCCAAAAGGGCTTCAAGACGGAGTACAGGCGGATTCTCTGGGAGTACGCCCGCCACTTTGAGGAAAAGGGCTGGACTAAGACCGTCAACGAGATCATGTTCAACCACAAAAAGGACTACCGGTTCTTCCCCTCCACCCAAGACGAAATCTGGTACGAGCACGACGAGGAGGTCCAGGACTATATGCTGGAGGTCATGAGGGGCACCTACGAGCACTCCTCGGCCAAATTCGTGTTCCGCTCGGATTCCAGCAACCACTTCGGCAACCATTTCGGGGAGCGGTACGGCGACGACGTGGGGCTCTGGGTGGCGGCGATGGCCATGTCCTCCTGGTATCCGGGGTGTGCGCGGGAGATCCGCAACCGGGGCGGCATCTTCTGGCTGTACGGGTGGTACGACGAGTGCATGTCCATCAGGCTGCCGCTCCACGCGTCCCTGACCCAGCCGGTCATGTGCTTCATGCGGGGCGCCACCGGCTTCTGCTCCTTCTGGAACGCCGTGAGCTGGGGGGACGGCTACCTTAGGACCCCTGCGGTGAACGGCGGCCAGACGCTGTTTTATCCCGGAACAGGGCTGTCCGCGGATCCCGTGCTGCCTTCCCTCCGGCTTAAAGTCTTGCGCAACCACATGCAGCTTTTGGACCTGATGATGACCGCCGACGGGCTGGAGGACGAGGCTGCCCGGACGCTCCGCCGCGAGCTGGAGGCCATTGTCAACCGGTGCTACGGCTACAAAGACAACTCGGCCTGGTGGAGCGAAAAGCCGGATTTTGCGGACACGCCGCCGCGCTACTGGGATTTTGGCAGCATCGCCAATAACGACCACTACAGCGGCCAGACGCCCGACATCATCCACAGGCTGCGCCAGGAGGTGCTGCGCGCGCTGGACGGGGCGAGCTGGGCCTAAGCTACCAGCTTGGGCTGGGGCGCCGCCGGCGTCTCAGCTCGGGCTGATGGCGCACCGCTGTAACGGGGCGAGCTGATGGCGCTCGCCGGGCGGATGCCCGCAAGGGGGGGGGTGGCAGGCGGGCAGCGCACACTTGGCGGAGCGGCAGGCGGCAGGAAGCCCCGCAGTCCCGCACCCGCGCGTCTGTCTGCTTGCGTTATACTCGTGTTCGATTGGGATTCCGAACGCAATTTGCGGTCGGGTGGAACGTCACGGCAACTCTCTCACGGAATCATGGGCCACGATGCGCGAGTCCAGCAGTATTTGCTCGGGCTTCGCGGGCCGCTCGCCGGCCCGCTCGCCGCCGCGCCGCTGCGTGATGAGGCGCACGGCGGTGCGCCCCAGCTCTTTTACGGGGCGCTCTATGCAGGTGAAGGCGGGCGCGAGTTTTTGCGACCAGTCCGG
>JAISFK010000229.1 GCA_031263625.1 Clostridiales bacterium | reverse complement strand
CGGCTCCGCGCCTGGCCGCCGGCCACGCGCAGCACGTGCTCAAGCAGGCGCTCGCCCGCCGAGCGGACGCTCTCGCCGCGCGCTATGGTTCCGGCGTCAAAGTCGATCCAGTTCGGCTTCTTTTCGGCCAGCGCCGTGTTCGTGGACACCTTCAGCGTCACTGCGGGCGCGCCGAACGGCGTGCCGCGCCCGGTCGTGAACACGATGATCTGAGCGCCCGCCGCCGCCTGCGCCGTTGCGGACACCAGATCGTTCCCAGGGCCGTCCAGCAGGTTGAGCCCGCGCCGCGACACGGCCTCGCCGTATTCCAGCACGTCCGCCACCGGGGCCGTGCCGCCTTTTTGCACGCAGCCGAGGCTCTTGTCCTCCAGCGTCGTGATCCCCCCGTCCTTGTTGCCGGGGCTGGGATTTTCGTAGACGACTTGGCCGTGCCTCAGATAGTAATCCTTGAAGCCGTTCACCATCCGCACGGCCTTGCGGAACACTGCCTCGTCGGCGCAGCGCTCCATCAGGATGGTTTCGGCGCCGAACATCTCGGGCACCTCGGTGAGGATGGTGCTGCCGCCCATGGCGACCAGCCCGTCGCTGAAAGCGCCGCACGCCGCGTTTGCCGTGATGCCGCTCAGCCCGTCGCTGCCGCCGCATTTCATGCCTACGACGAGCAGGCTCGCGGGCAGGGGCTGCCGCCTGTCCATGGCCGCCCTGCCGATCAGCTCCTCGACCATCCGGCCGCCCGCCGCGAGCTCGTCGGCCTCATCCTGACACACGATGAACCGCGCGCGCTCCGCGTCCCAGCTGCCAAGTTCCGCGCGGAAGCCGTCCATCGTGTTGTGCTCGCAGCCCAGGCCCACAGCCAGGACGCCCCCGGCGTTCGGGTGCTTGGCGAGCGCGGCGAGTATTTTGCGCGTGTTCGCGTGATCCTCGCCCATCTGGCTGCAGCCGTAGGGGTGCGTGAAGGCGAAAATGCCGTCCAGGCCCATCTCGGCGGCGCGGGGGGCGTACTGCGCCGCGAGGCGGCGGCACACCTCGTTCGCGCAGCCCACCATCGGCAGTATCCAGATCTCGTTCCGTACCCCCGCGCGCCCGTCGGAGCGCAGATAGCCGCCGAATGTGGCCGCGGGCCTGGGGGGCGGCGGCGAAAACGCGGGCGCGTAGGCGTATTCGAGCGTTCCCGACAGCCTGGTCGCGACATTGTGCGTGTGAACCCACTCGCCGGGCGCGATGGCGCGAGTGGCGGCGCCGATGGGATAGCCGTACTTGACGACATTTTCGCCGGCGGCGATGGGGCGCAGGGCTATTTTATGGCCCATCGGCACGTCCTGCGCGGCGCGCAGGGGCGCCTTGGTAACGCCGCTGTTGCCGTTGCCGCCACTGCCTCCGTTGCCGCCGTTGCCTCCGTTGCGGGCCCCAGCGCCCCCCGGAACCGCGCATGGCGGCAGCTCGGCGCCCCCCGGAACTGCGCCCCCCGGAACTGCGAACGGCGGCGTCACTGCGCCGTCGGTGGCGGCGTCCAGAACCTCGCCCGCCGCGCCTCCGCCGCGCACGGCGCCTGAAACCGCGCAAGTAGCCGCGCCGCCGCTCGCCTCGCCGCTGCCGGCGGCGTTGCCGCAAGCATTGCCGCCGCCCGCCTCGCCCGTCGCCGCGCCGGCGGCGTCCAGAACCGTCCCCGCCGCGATTGGCTCCAGCGCCACCAGCACGTTGTCCTTCGCGTTGATCCGCACGAATTTGCTCATTGGCCGGCCTCCTTCAGCAAAGCCCGCAGCGCCGGGCGCATGCCCCTGCCGCGGATGTCCCCCAGCTTCTCGGCCACAAACGCCTCCAAGCCGGGGACTGCCGCCAGATCCTCGCCCCAGAGCTCCGCGTTTGAGAGCGCCAGCCGGGCGAGATCGGCGGAATCCCTGCCGCCGTTTTTGGCATAAAACTCCAGCGCGTGGGCGTCGTCCCGCAGCTCGAACGCCTGGCCGCCCCGGCGCACATAAGCCCGCCCGCCCGCCGTTTCCATGGACGCCCCGGCGCAGAGCGCGATGCCTGCCGCGAGGCCGAAAGCCAGGCAGGCGGGGAGCGAGCCGTTCCGCGCCGCGTATTCCTTCAGGCTCGGCAGCACCCGCGCGCGCCACTTGCTCGTGCTGTTCAGCGCGATGGACAGGAGCGCGTGGTCGATGAACGGGTTCCTGAACCGCTCCTCCACGGAGGCGGCGAAAGCCTCCGACTCCCGCCGGGGCAGCGGCAGCGCCGGGATGATCTCGCGCCAGACCGCGCGCCTGAAAAAGGCCAGGACGTCCTCGTCGCGCATGCAGTCCCGCACGATGTCCAGCCCGCACAGCCACGCCACCGGAGCCATGCTGGTGTGGGCGCCGTTCAGGATCCGCACCTTCTGCTTTTTGTAGGGCGCGTGGTCGGCCACGACTTTCACGGGCAGGCCCGCCCTCGCAAAGGGCAGCTCGCCCGCCAGCCACTCCGGCCCCTCGATCACCCACAGGCCGAACGCCTCGCCTGCGTCCAAAAGCCCGTCCTCGTAGCCGTTTTCGGCGTTCAGCCTGCTCGCCTCCGCGCCGGGGTATCCCGTGACGATGCGATCCACGAGCGTGGAGCAGAACAGGCACTCGTCCTCAAGCCAGCGCGTGAATCCGGCCTCCAGGCCCCAGTCGGACGCGTGCCGGCGCACGCAGGCCGCCAGCTCCTTGCCGTTGTCGTCTATCAGCTCGCAGCTGAGGATGATCAGGCCCCCGCTCCCGCCGCCCCCGCCGCCAAAAGCCTTCCAGCGCTCGTGCAGAAAGCGCGCCAGCTTGGCCGGGAAGCCGGACGGCGGCATGTCGCCGTAGGCGCAGCTGCCGTCGTATGCTATGCCCGCCTCGGTGGTGTTGCTCACGACATAGCGCAGGCTCGGGTTCGCGGCGGCGGCCCACAGCGCGCCAGGATCCTCGTATGGGTCTATGAAGCGGCCTATTGAGCTGACAACCCGCTTGCGGCTCACCTCCGCGCCGCCCTCAAAGCCGCGCAGGTACAGCGTGTACAGGCAGTCCTGGGCGTCAAACCGCCCCTTCAGCCCGCCCTGCGCGATCGGCTGCACCACGGCAACCTTGGCGTCGAAGCCGGCCTTTTCGTTTGCCGCGTCCACGAAATAGTCGGCAAAGGCCCGCAAAAAATTCCCCTCGCCGAATTGCA
>JAISFK010000178.1 GCA_031263625.1 Clostridiales bacterium | reverse complement strand
TGGCGAAGCGAGGGGCGCTACCTGCCGCTGCAGGACGACATCGCGTCGGTCGCGTACTGGTATCAGACGCTGCCGGCAAGCCCGCTCCCGCCGCTGCAGAGCCGCGACAGCCTGGAGGTCGTCTGACACGGCGGCGGGCGAGGCAAATGCGGAAGCGGGGCGGGAGCGCCCGGCTGCAGGTGGCGGGCAAGCTGGTAGCCGTCCGGCAGGCGGCGGCGCGAGGGCCAGCTGGCGGGCGGCGGCGGGCAGACCGGGGGGCGCATGATGGCAGGCGCACGGCAAGCTGCAGGCCGCTTGTCTGACGGCGGCGGGCCGGCTGGGAGCCACATGGCGGACAGCGGCGAACAGCGCGAAAGTTGGCGGGCTGCAGGCGGCGAGCTGACTGGGGGGCGCCCGCCAGGGAGCAGCGGGCCGCGCGAGAGCCAGCTGGCGGCAGGCGCGCAGCAAGTTGCAGGCCGCTTGTCTGACGGCGGCGGGCCGGCTGGGAGCCACATGGCGGACAGCGGCGAACAGCGCGAAAGTTGGCTGGCTGCAGGCGGCGGACAGACCGGGGGGCGCCCGCCAGGGAGCAGCGGGCCGCGCGAGGGCCAGCTGGCGGCAGGCGGCGGGCCGCGCGGCGAAAAATCCGCGCCCGGCCCGTGCAGGCGCTGCCTGCTGTACGAATCGTCGGATCGCGAGCTGAGCAGGACCGTGTACGAATACATCGCGTCGCTCCCCGACGACATAAAGGCGCCGAGCGACGTCTGCGCGCGGCGCCTGGAGCTGTGCCGGCAGTGCAACTGGCTCGCGAACGGCATATGCGGCGCGTGCGGCTGCTTCGCGGAAGCCAGGGCCGCCAGGCGCGACGCCCGCTGCGCCTGGGACAGCGGGCGCTGGCCGACGGCGTGAGCCCGCGCCCGGATAAAACCCGATTGCCGCGCCGTCGCCTAATCCGCAAATTAATTCTTCAAACAGCCAAGCGGTACGACCCACACGCCGTTTTCCATTTGAAAAGCGGATTCAGTTGCGGTTAAAACCATGAGGAAAGACGGCTCTTTCATTTTTTCCGCGTCAACATTGTTCTTGAAATCAATCAGATTTTCCGAGGCCGCGACAATATCGCCGGCGCCCATTTTTACTTCCACTGCGCCCCAACTGCCGTCCGGCGCTTGAATAATCGCGTCCACCTCAGCGCCCTTTGCGTCTCTGTAGTGGTATACATTGCCACCCAAGCTATCTGCGTAAACACGCAAATCTCTGATGCACAATGCTTCAAACAAAAGCCCGAAAGTGCAAAAATCATCAAACAATCTTTGGGATGTGGCGCCTAGAGCCGCCGCCGCGATTGAGGGGTCGGAAAAGTGGCGTTTGGCCGTCGTGCGGATTGCGGTCTTTGAACGAAGGCGCGGGCTCCACGCAGGCAGATCGTCAATAACGAACAGCGTCTTTAACGCCTTTATATACTGGTCTATTGTGACCTGCGAAAGCGATTCGTCATTGGCGCGCAAGTCGTTCAGAATGGTGGTGGTGCTGGCTTCCGACGAAATGTTTCTGGAAAGCGAACGCATCAGGCTGCGAACCCTGTCCGGGTTTTTTCCAATATTATCCACTTTGGATATATCTTCGTTTACGACGGCTTCATAATAATCGGATGATTTTTTTAGAGCCAAAGTTTCACTCTTGTCGCTGACGGCGGCCGGCCAGCCCCCGCGGGTTAAAATGAAAGCAATTTGCTCAAGAGTCACTTTCGATTGCCCGAACATGCCAGTTTCGCCATCAAATAAACCCGACAGCGAGATTTCGCCTGACGACTCGCCGCTTTCATAGAGCGACATTGTCCGCATTTTCATTCTTGATATGCGTCCTGTTCCGGAGTGCATATCGTCCGTTCGTGCCGGAATGACAGAACCGGTCAAGATAAACTGTCCCGTCTTCTGCCGCTTGTCCACCGCGAAGCGAACAGCGTTCCACAGAACAGGCGCGACCTGCCACTCATCAAGCAGGCGGGGCGTCTCTCCCGCAAGCAAGAGAGACGGTTTCGTTTTCGCTTTCAGCATGTTTTCTTCAGCGGTATCGGGATCCTGCATGTAAAGAACGCTTTTAGCGACGTGTTCCGCGGTGCTGGTCTTGCCGCACCACTTTGGCCCTTCTATCAAAACAGATCCCATTGCTTGCAACGCAAGATCCAGTTTTGCGTCAGCGATTCTTGGCAAATATTTATTAATCAATTTCATCGCCTCTCATACAGAGTACCCGAAACTTTTGAAATTGTCAAATATTTGCCTTTGAGATTATTGCGATATTGCTTTTGGATTTGTGGGGATATTGCTATTGAGATTATTTAGAGGAGCGCAGGGCCGCCCCCATGGAGCCGCGTCAGGAAAACGTCCCGGCGCGGCTCTCGTAGCGCGTGTGCAGCAGCTCCTCGGACAGGGGGCCGCACGGCTGGCCGAGAAACTCGGCGTACATGGAGCGCATCTCGGAATTTTCGAGGCAGACGGTATTTTTCAGCAGGACGTCGCTCCTGTACAGCCCCTGCTGGCGCCTGTCCATGTCCTCCGTGTGCAGGGGCGCGCCGCCGCCGCCAATGCACCCGCCGGGGCACGACATGACCTCGATGAAGTGGTACGGGCACGATCCGGCCCGCAACTGGTCCATCGTGTCGCGGATATTGCCGATGCCGTTGATCGCGGCGAAGTTGAACACGTTGCCCGCTATCGTGACGGACGCGCTCTTGAAGCCGTCCTTCGTCCGCAGCGTGCCGACCGCGCCGGGCGGCAGGTCGCTGTTCGTCAGCAACAGCGACACCGCGCGCAGCGACGCCTCCATGACCCCGCCGGACGCGCCGAATATGCGCGCAGCGCCGGAGGCCTCGCCCATCAGGCTGTCGAACTCGCCGTTCGGGAGCGAGCCGAACGCGATGTTTTTGCTGCGCAGTATCTTCGCGAACTCGCGCGCGGTCAGGACGAGATCCACGTCGCGCGCGCCGCGCGAGTCCTCCATCTCAGGGCGCGCGCACTCGAATTTCTTGGCCGTGCACGGCATGACGGATATGTGGAAAATGCCGCTCGCCGGTATGCCGCTCTTTTGCGCGAAGTAGCTCTTGACGAGCGCGCCGAGCATCTGCTGCGGCGACTTGCAGGACGACACGTGCGGCAGTAGGTCGGGATAGTGCATCTCGACGTATTTGATCCAGCCGGGGCAGCACGAGGTGATCATGGGGAACGCGCCCCCGCCGCGCAACCGCCGTATGAACTCCGTGCCCTCCTCCATGATGGTCACGTCGGCGGCGAAGTCCGTGTGGAATGCGTAGCCGCCGAGCATCTTCATCGCCGTCGCTATCTTCCGCGTGACGTCCGCGCCGGAGCGCAGCCCGAACTCCTCGCCGAGCATGTTGTGGACGGAGGGCGCTATCTGCCACACGACGGTCTTTGCGGGGTCGTCGATGGCCGCGAGCGCCTCGGCGATCGAGTCCTTCTCCGCGAGCGCGCCGACCGGGCAGACTTTGACGCACTGCCCGCAGTTTATGCAGCGCGTCTGCGCGAGCGGGATTTCGCCCTTCGTGTTCGAGTACTGGCGGCCGTCCTTCTGGTAGAGCTGGTAGACGCCGATGCGCTGCACGTTTTCGCACGCGCTGACGCAGTTGCCGCAGCCTATGCACTTGCTCATGTCGCGCGTGATGGACGGGCTCGAGTCGTCGATGGACGACGCGGGCTCGGCGGCGGCCGGCGGCAGCGTCGCGGCCTCAACGTGCCTGTACAGGGCGCTGAGCAGCCCGAACGTGGTAATGCCGGCGAGGCCGGTCGCGGCCAGCTTCAGGAAGTCCCTCCTGGATATCTCGCCGTCCGGGGCGGCGTGCGGCGCTGGCTGCCCGGACGGCGCAAGCTGTCTGGACGGCGCGGCCGGCGGCGTGGTCTGCACGGTCGGCGCGGGAGGCGGCGCCGAAGCCGGCGCTGCGGACTGAACCGGCGCAACGGATTGAGCAGGCGGAACGGGCCGCTGCTCGGGCAGAGCCAACGCGCCGGGTTGCTGCTCGGACGGAGCCGGCACAACGGGCTGCGCGACGCGCGCGGCTGGCGCTGCGGGCTGCACAGGCTGCGCGCCCTGGCTACTCCGGATCGTCCGGCGCCGATGTATGAGATTCATTGTTTTCAAACCCTTTTTTGAAGTTTTTTATCGCCTTGCCGAATGACTCGCCAATCTGCGGAAGCCTGCTTGGGCCAAATATCAGGAAAGCGATAAACAGCACCAGCAACAATTCCATCGTACCGATCCGCATAAAAACACCCCTCTCTCCGTGCCCGTCCGGCCGCCCGCGCCGCTCTCTCGCCGCATGGCGCGGCGCAAGCTGAGCGCGACCCTGCACGTGCCTCCGCGCACCGCAGTTTCCGCGCGAAGCGATGCGATGCGGCGCAAGTTGCGCGCAGCCCCGCATGGGCCTTTGCGAGCGGCGGCTTTCGTGCGCCGCGCCGCGCTTCCCGCGCCAGCGGAATCGGCGGCGGGCCTGCCGGCGGGCATATGTTAGTCACAGCTAATACACAATATATCACGCCGGTTAGCATAATGCAACACATGCGCAAAAAAAAATCCGCGCCAATTTGCAGTCCCAATTTGTGGGTTTAATTGCAATCCGAATTTCCACAGTCCGGGTTCCGGGTTCTTTCTCGGCTTTGGACATATTGAGCGTAAACCCTTTAGGGAGGCAAGTAATTGTTGCAAAAAAACAATGAGAAGTGTGACAGGGACGCGACAAATGGCAAATATACTCGTGTTCGATTTGGAATTCCGACCGCAATTTGCGGTCGGACAGAGGAAACGAGTATTACTGACTCGCGTTAATGGAAAATTCAAATGCTCGTCAGTATACCTTTAGGTGTGCCAGTAACAGGCCCCCTATGGGGGTTTAATCAAGCCGTCGGCTACGCCGGCGGATCATGACGGCTCGTGACTACATCTGACGTGTCTGTTTAGATCCTAAAAGTCTGATAATAAGCACACAAATCAACGGAGCTTGCCAATGCCCAATTTATCGAGGAAGAGCCTGTCACGCTGGGTGATTTCCGTCGTCCACCTTTTTTTCGCGAGTTTGGAGGAAACCCCGACACCCTCGACCGTGTCGAACCACTGCAGCACCGTATGGATCGACGAATCCTCCAGCCAGCGTTTAAGCTTCTTTTCGAGATCCAGGACTTTCTTCGTGTCGTGCAGAGGGTCGCCATTGCTAACGCCAAGCGCCAGCTTCATCTTCCGGATTTCCTCGCTGAGGCATTCATGGTAGCACAGGGCTACGAACTGCGTGAACAGCCGCCCCCTCAGCGCGTCGGCGCCCCACACCCTCGGCTTCTCGCCGTCGGTGCGGCGTTTCAAGTCGCGGAAGCAGGACTCAATGTATTCGCGCTTCCGGTATTGCAGCAGGCATCCGAAGGGCTCCTTCTCACAGTTTGACACGAGGGCGAAGAAACCGTGGCGCTTCTTGGCGTCCGCGCAGGCCCCCTCGTTGAATGCCACATTCACGGCCCCCGCCCTCCGGCTGACCAGAAGGTATTTGTCCAGCTTTTTCCGCGCGGTCTCCGAAAGGCTTCCTTCCTCGCCGGCCTCCACGATCCTCTTCATCTCCATCAAGTCGTTTTCAAAGGCGGCGTCGCTCCCCGCTTTTCTGGACGGGTTGTAATAGAGGTGCAGGTACACTCGTTTGGCGAAGGTCTCCTCGTCGCCCTTCCTCGCGCCGGTCAGGCGGCTGTTGTATTTCCTGGCCTTTTTGAACTCCCGCGTTGCGCTGACGGCAATCCCGTGCGTCATCGTGTCGTAGGGGCAGGCGCTGGACACGCTGCCGAAATCGGAAATGTGCGCGTCGATCTCCGCCCCCACCCACTTTACGCTGGTCTTCACCAGCGTGACGAAGTCGAAGCCGCAAAGGAAGAGCTCCGCCACGTTGCTCTCGGAATAGTAGCCGTTGTCGGTCACCACCTCGGCGTCGCCGACACCGAGCGCCGACAGCTGGGCCAGCGCGTTCGCGATCGCGGTCACGTCGGATATGTTGCCCGGCTGCTTGGTGAAGGCCACGGGCTGCCTCGTGTCGATGGAGTAGAGCGTCAGCAGCTTGACGGTCTTGAGGCTGTCCCCATCCTTGTTGTATCCGTATCTGGCTTCGATCTGGTTCTCGGAATACGTGGACTGGGTCGTCGAGTCGAAAGCCAGAACCGGCTTTCCGCGGATGCTTGCGCAGCGCGCGGCGAAGAAGTTCTGCTGGAGGGACTCGTCCAGCCCGACCCTCGCGAAAAGCTCCCCGTATATGGCTTCCGAAAGCCCGTCTTCGTAAGGCAGCGGATGGCTGAACTGCCAAGTGCCGAGCAGCGGGAGGCTGTGGCCGTCGGTTGCCAGGAGGAACCTGGCTATCGACAGTATCTTCTGGGCTGTGCCGGGGTCGGTTCCTCTGTATACGCCCTCGTCTATGCCCGAAACCTCTCCTATGCGGTCGATTATCTGCATCATGCCCGCGCGGTTTCTGGAAGCGGCGATCATGCTGCTGCCTGCTTCTTTTTCCTCTTTCGTCCTTTTGGGACGCGTTGGGACCATCTCGTCCGTGCCTTTCGGAATTTTGCCGATCAGCGCGGTCAGGACAGCTTGGCCTGGTTCGGATCTATCGGCTCCAGCATCGCGGCTATGCCGTCAATCTCTTTTTTAAGGTAGTCTATCTTCGCCTGGACGCGCCTGCGTTGCGCGGCGGTCAGCGGATTGTCCGCGGCCAGCTTCGCGAGCGAGCGCATTTCGCGCAGCGTTTTCTCTATTTCGCCGAGGATCTGCGCGACCGCGTGTTCTGGCAGCCCGATCGCGCCGCCGTCCAGCGCCCAGCTGATTTCGCCCGCGGCGCCCGAAAAACCGTATGCCATGCCTGTGACCATCCCTCTCCCGCTATTGCTCGCAACCGTCGCCGTCGTTGCCATTGTCGCTGTCGCCGTTGCCACCGCCGCCGCCGTCACCGCTGCCGTCGTTGTCGCCGCCATCGCCGCCGCTGCCATTGCCGTTGCCGTTGCCGTCGTTGTCGCAGTCGCCGTTGCCATCGCCGTTGCCATCGCTACTGTCGTCGCTGTCGCCGTCGCCGGATTCGCGGTATTCCACGTCCTGCGCGAACGCATACGGCGAGGCACCCGCGCCGCCCCCGCCGCCTCCTCCTTCGCCGCCGCGGAGGTTTTTGCCGCATTTGCCG
>JAISFK010000167.1 GCA_031263625.1 Clostridiales bacterium | reverse complement strand
CTGGGGCACATGGCGCTGGTGTCGGCGCTCACCGCAGCGGCGGCGGCCGGCGGGCTGGCGTCGCTCCTGTACACGTTCGACGACCACCCGCAGAACGTTTTGGCCTCGGATCGCCCGCGCTTGGGCTTGCTGATGAATAAAGAGCAAAAATGTGATATATTAAGAGCAGCGGCGGCGGACGCCGTCTATTTTGAGCGCTTCGACCTGGAGTACGCGAGAATGGAGCCGGAGGAGTTCGTCAGCTGGATTCTCGTCGGCAAGCTGAGGGCGAAGCTCGCCGTGGTCGGCTTCAACTACCGCTTCGGACACAAAAACCGGGGCACGCCGGAGCTACTCAGGAAATTCGGCGCGGCGCGCGGGCTCGGCGTGCTGGTCGTCGAGCCGTACCGCGTGGGCGGGCAGTGCGTCAGCAGCTCGCTCATAAGGCAAAAGCTTGAGGCGGGCGACGTGCGCGGGGCGGCGCTCTGCCTGGGCAGGCTCTTTTCCGTCAGGGGCGCCGTGTGCGAGGGCCGCCACATTGGCAGGACGATAGGGGTGCCGACGGCCAACATCAGCCGCAGCCCCGGCGCGCTCGCGCCGGCGCAGGGCGTGTACGTCACGGCCTGCAAGGTCGGCGGGCGGATGTACCGCAGCGTGACCAGCATAGGCAGGAACCCGACCGTGGCCAGGGGCCCGGCCGCAGGCATGGATCCGGCAGTGGACAGGGGCCCGGCCTCGGGCATGGATCCGGGCGCAGGGGCCGCAGGCATGGAGCCGGCCGCGGGGGCCGGCGGGAGCGGCGACGCCACCACGGAGACGTTCATGCTGGGATTTAGCGGCGACGCCTACGGCGCGGAGGCCGAGGTGTACTTTTACGAAAAGCTCAGGGACATCCGCAAATTTTCGGATTTGGGCGCCCTCAAGGGCCAGATACAAAAGGACATCCGCGCCGCGGAGAGCTATTTTTCCGGCATAGGCGGCTGCAGCGGCGCCACCGCCGGCAATGCATGAATAAAATGCATAAACAAAATAAAAATGCATAAGCAAAAAAATGCATAGGCAAAATAAAAATGCATAATCAAAATAAAAAGGAGGCGTTAGTTTGGGAGTCGAATATGTGGAGTTTCCGGGCCTCGGGCTGAAATTGCCCGTCAGCCGCGTCCTGTTCAACGTGTTTGGCCTGAATATATACGCATACGCCGTGATCATCGCGTTCGCGCTCGTTCTCATGATCTTTCTCGGACTGAGGGCTTCGGACAGATTCGGCATAAAGAAGGACGACATCATCGACATGATGATATTCGCGATCCCCGTGTCCATCATATGCGCGAGGCTCTACTACGTGATATTCTCGTGGGACTACTACAAGGACGATCTGCTCTCCGTGCTCAACGTGCGCCAGGGCGGGCTGGCCATATACGGCGCGGTCATCGGCGCGTTCGCCACCGTGTTCGTCTTCGCGAGGGTCAGGAAGATCAGCCCGCTCGCCATGCTGGACTTCGGCGCGCCCTACCTGATTCTGGCGCAGGGCATAGGCCGGTGGGGCAATTTTGTGAACCAGGAGGCGTTCGGGGTCAACACGACGCTGCCGTGGGGCATGACGAGCGCCGAGATCGCGGGCAAGCTGGGCGAGTTCGCGCCGAGGCTGGAGGCCATGGGGATCCAGGTCGATGCCGCCCTGCCCGTCCACCCGACGTTTCTGTACGAGTCGCTGTGGAACATCGCCGTCGCGGCGCTCCTGTTCAGGCTGAGGGGGAGGAAGCACTTTAACGGCGAGGTGCTGTTCTGCTACCTGATCGGCTACGGCATTGGCAGGGCGTTCATCGAGGGCCTGCGCACGGACAGCCTCATGCTGGGGGGCGAGCGCATATCGCAGCTCCTCTCCATGCTGTTTGTCCTCGTGTGCTCCATCCTGCTGGCCGTGTTCAGATACAAAAACCCCGCGCGCATGACGATGGAGGCCATCATGGCGGGCGGCGGCGCCGGAAGCGCCGGAGCGGACGACGCGGCGGACAGGATCACCGGCCTCGACTACAAGCTGAGCGACGTCGATGCGCTCGGCGGCGAGGGCGAGGGAGAGAGCGAAGCCGAGGGCGGCGATGGCGAGGCTGGCGGCGGCGGGAGCGCCGAGGGCGGGGCAGTCGGGGGCGGTGCTGGCGCTGGCGCTGGCGCGGGAAGCGGCCCCCCGGATGGCGAAGGCGATGGAAGCGGCGCGGATGGCGGCGCTGGCGCGGACGCCGGGGGCGGCGGCGTGGCCGGCGGCGAAGGCGAAGACATCGGGAGCGGCCGCGAAGGCGAAAGCGCGAAAATCGGCGGCGATGACGACGATGACGACGACGGGGAGAGCGGCGGCGAGGGCTGGAGCAGGCTGAAAGCCGGCCGCAGGGGCAGAGGCAGGGAGACGGGCGCGGGCGGCGGCAGCGGCGGCGAAGCCGAAGAAGGCGCCAGCGCTGGCGTGGGCGGCAGCGGCGGGAGCGCAAGCGACCCCGCAGATGGCGGCAGCGAGGCAAGCGGCGCAAGCGCCTCCGCAGAGGGCGGCCGCATGGGCGAGAAGGAGCACGGAGATGGCGGGCGCATGGGCGACAAAGAGCGCAGGGGCGATGAGGAGCAAGAATAGCGATGGCCGCTAATGTCGGGAGCCCGGAATACGTGAAGGCCCGGCCCGTTGGGCTTGGCGGCATCAAGGAGCTGCGCTCCGTCCGGCAGTTTGACGTGCTGCTGTTCGCCGCCGTGCTGATCAACGCCGCCATTGGCCTTTTTTACCTGAACGTGGCGCAGCAGGCGGAGAACATCAGCGGCGGCGGCGGCTCCCTCCGCACGCAGATGGCGGCCATCGCGATAGGCGTCGTCGCGGCGCTCGCGCTGTCCAGCTTCGACTACAAGTATTTTCGCGTGCCCAGCTACGCCGGGTACATCGCCTGCATCCTCCTGCTCGTGGCCACGTCGCTCTGGGGCCGCACGACGAAGGGCAACCAGAACTGGCTTTCCATGCTGGGGGTCAGCATGCAGGCGTCCGAGCTCGCCAAGATCGCGTTCGTCGTCGTGAGCGCGACGTTTTTCGAGCGCATAGCGCAAAAAACCGCGATCCGGCTCGACTACATGAAGCTCGTGTTTTACGCGGGCCTGCCCGTCGGCCTGATCGTGCTGCAGAAGGACACCGGCACGGCCATAGTGTTCGTGTTCATTTTCGCCGCGATGCTTTTCGCCAGCGGCATTAAGTACCGCTACATCATCATGATGGCCGGCGCCGCGATCGCGTCCTTGCCCGTTCTGTGGATGTTCGTCCTGCGGGACGTGCAGAAAATGCGCATAATGACGTTTCTCAACCCGGATCTCGACACGTCGAACAGCGGATACCAGGTGATGCGCTCGAAAGCCGCGATTGGGGCGGGCCAGCTGTTCGGCAGGCAGCTCGACGACCTCGGGCAGGCGCAGTTCATGACGGTGCCGGAGCACATGAACGACTTCATCTTCGCCGTCATCGCCGAAAAGATCGGGTTCTTCGGGTGCGCGGCCTTCGTGCTGCTGATCGTGTTCATCATGCTGCGCGGCTACTACATCGCCTCGAAGGCGCGCGACAAGTACGGGGCCTTCATGGCGGTCGGGCTGACCAGCATGCTGGCGTTCCACTACATAGAGAACATCGGCATGTGCATCGGCCTGCTGCCCGTGACGGGCATACCGCTCCCGTTTGTCAGCCAGGGCGGCACGGCGATGGTCGTGAATTTTGTGGCGATAGGCATAATCCTGAGCATTTCCATGATGCGCGAAAAGCCCCCGGCCAAGCAGCAGCTGGGCGGGGCGGAAAGGAAGTGACGGCCATGCCCGACAGATACGAGCACCCGCTCTGCAAGCGCTACGCGAGCAGGGAGATGCAGGCCATATTCTCCGACGACAGCAAGTTTTCGACATGGCGCAGGCTGTGGGTCGCGCTCGCGGAGGCGGAGCGCGAGCTGGGGCTGGGCATTACGGAGGAGCAGATCGGGGAGATGCGCGCGAACGTCCTCAACATAAACTACGACGTCGCCGCGCGCAAGGAGAAGGAGCTGCGGCACGACGTGATGGCGCACATACACGCGTTCGGCGAGCAGTGCCCCTCCGCGAGGCCCATCATACACCTCGGCGCCACGTCTTGCTACGTCGGCGACAACACGGACATCATACTGATGCGCTCGGCGCTTCTGGCCATCAAGCGGCTGCTGCTGACGGCGGTGTCGAAGCTGGCGGGCTTCGCGGCCGAGCACAGGGATCTGCCGACGCTGGCGTTCACGCATTTTCAGCCGGCCCAGCCGACGACGGTCGGGAAGCGCGCCACGCTCTGGATCTCCGATCTCATGCTCGACCTGGAGCAAGTGGACTTCGTGGCGGGCCGCCTGAAGCTGCTCGGCTGCAAGGGGACGACGGGCACGTGCGCCAGCTTTCTGGAGCTGTTTGACGGCGACCACGCCAAGGTGCTCGAGCTTGAGCGGCGGATCGCCGCCAAGATGGGCTTCGACGCGGCTTACGACGTCTGCGGCCAGACGTATCCGAGGAAGGTCGATTACTTCGTGCTGTCCGCGCTGAGCGGCATAGCGCAGAGCGCGCAGAAGTTCTCGAACGACATAAGGCTGCTGTCGCACCTCAAGGAGGCCGAGGAGCCGTTCGAGGACGGCCAGATCGGCTCGTCCGCGATGGCGTACAAGCGGAACCCCATGCGCTGCGAGCGCATGGCCGCGCTGTCGCGCTATCTCGTGTCGGACGCGATGAACGCGGCCCTCACGGCGGGCGCGCAGTGGTTCGAGCGGACGCTGGACGACTCGGCCAACAGGCGCATGTCCGTGCCGGAGGCGTTCCTGTGCGCGGACGCGATCCTGTCGCTGTACATCAATGTCGCGGGCGGCCTGAAAATTTATCCCAAGATGATAGAGCGGCACCTCGAGGAGGAGCTGCCGTTCATGCTGACGGAGAACATCCTGATGGCGTGCGTCAAGAAGGGCGGCGACCGCCAGGCGCTGCACGAGGCGATCAGGCGCCACGCGAACGCCGCGGCCGCGCAGGTGAAGCAGCTCGGCGGGCGCAACGACCTGCTGGACAGGATCGGGGCGGATCCCGCGTTCGGCCTGACGAGGGGCGAGCTGGGCGCGCTCATGTCGGCGAAGGGCCTCACGGGCAGGGCGGCCGAGCAGACGGGCGAATACCTGGCGAAGGTGGAGGCCGCGCTGCGCGAGAACGCGGATCTGCTGGGCGAGCCATACGAGGATCAGATAACTGTGTAGAGGATCTTAAACTACGCGGAAGGAAAGGAAAGGAAGGGTTTTATCATGCTAAGCGCAATAGTGGGCATTAACTGGGGCGACGAGGGGAAGGGCAAGATGGTTGACGCGCTGGGCGCCGGCTACGACGTCATCGTGCGCTATCAGGGCGGGAACAACGCGGGGCACACGGTCGTGAACGCCAGCGGCAAGTTCATACTCAACCTGATACCCTCCGGCATACTGCGCGCCGGCACGGTCAACGTCATGGGGAACGGCATGGTCATCGACATCGGCCACCTGTGCGGGGAGATCGCGACGCTGTCGGAAAAGGGCGTGAAGATTTCGCCGGACAACCTTAAAATAAGCGACAAGGCCGTGGTGTGCATGCCGTACCACAGGCTGCTGGACGAGCTCGAGGAGGACCGGCTCGGCGACGCGCGGCAGGGCTCCACGCGGCGCGGCATAGCGCCGGCATACGCGGACAAGAGCTACAGGAAGGCCATCAGGATGGGCGACCTGCTGCAGCCCGGCACGCTCGGCAAAAAGCTCAAGGTCATCGTGGACTGGAAGAACCTGACCGTCGCGAAGGGGTACGGCGCCGCGCCCATATCGGCGGAGGCCATGGAGGCGTGGCTCGCGGAGCACGGCGCGAAGCTCGCCCCGTACATCCAGGACACGGGGCGCTTTCTGGACGAGGCCGCCGGCAGCGGCAAGGACATACTGTTCGAGGCGCAGCTCGGCGCCCTGCGCGACCTCGACTTCGGGATATACCCGTACACGACGTCGTCCTCGGCGCTCGCGGCATACGCGACCATCGGGGCGGGGATCCCGGCGCGGCGGCTCGACAATGTCATAGGCATCAT
>JAISFK010000128.1 GCA_031263625.1 Clostridiales bacterium | reverse complement strand
CCCCGGCGCCCGAACGCCAGATCGCGCGCGGCTTCTACGCCCTCGTAAACCCTGCCCGGCTCTATCGCGTCGGCCGCGAAGACAATTTTCGTCAGCAGCGCCATATTCGCCTTCCCCGTGGTGTGCCAGCAAACCGCGTCCTCTATCTCCGCGCAGCGCACGCCGTAGACGTCGCGCAACAGCTTCGCGCCGACAGGCCCGTGGAGCAGCTTTGGCATCCTCGCCTCCCCGTCGGTCGGAACAATGCCGAGGCGCGGGCACAGCGCGAGCAGCTCGCCGTCGGCCATGTCGCGCGCGCTGTCGTGCAGAAGGCCGGCCACCTCTGCCTTATGGGCGTCCGCGCCATAGATCAGCGCCAGCTCGCGGGCCGTCTCCATGACGCGCACCGAATGGGCGAGCCGCTTTTCGCCCAGCGCCTTCGACAGCTTCGATATGAGCGGCTGGACGCCCAGCCGCGCCGACGCCAAGCGCGCCTCGCCCAAATCCAACCCTCCATATCTGTCTCATGCCTCAAACAGCCTGTTCGCGGCGATATACGCAAGGACGCTGTCCGGGAGCAAGTACCGCGCGCTGCCGCCGTTCGCGATTATGTCCCTGATCACTGTTGACGATATGCCAATCTCGATGAACGGCACCATGACGATCCTCGCGCCGTAGCGCGACGCGAGCCCCTCCGCGCACTCCGAGGCGCGCGCCTCGGACGAGCCCGGCCTCAAGGCCGCGGCAAAAACGCACTCGCCGCAGATGTCGGCAAAATTCTTAAAATCGCGCAGCCCCTCGAGGACGTCGGAGCCAACGATATAATAGAGCTCCGCGCCCGCGCCGCAGCGCTCGCGCAGGCGCGCAAGCGTGCGGTACGTGTAGCTCAGCTCGGCCGAATCGCTCTCTATTGTTGACAGCTCGAACCTCGGATTCCCCTCAATGGCCAGCCTGACCATCTCAACCCTGTGTCGGGCGCCCGCGACTTTGCTCTCGTCCTTGTGGGGCGGCCTGCCCGTCGGGACGAAAAGCACCTTGTCCAGCTCCAGATAGCCGGCCATGCGCTCCGCAAGCATGAGGTGCGCGCTGTGTATGGGATCAAAAGTCCCGCCCAATACGCCGATTCTCAACAGTTTCAATCCGCGCCACCCTCGCGGGTGGCGACGGCAGCCCGCGCCCTCAAAGCTCCGCCCTGTATTTGCCGTAGTACGCGGACACCTTTTCAACGTAGTCCTGCGTCTCGCTGTACGGCGGGACGCCGCCGTATTTCTCCACGGCGCCGGGGCCGGCGTTGTACGCCGCGAGCACAAGCGGCAGATCGCCGCCATACGCGTCGATGTAGCGCCTGAGCAGCCTGGTTCCGCCGTCGATGTTCTGCCCTATGTCCCACACGTTGGAAACGCCCAGAGCGTCCGCGGTGTCCGGCATCAGCTGCATCAGCCCCTGCGCCCCGGCGCTGGAGAGGCTGGTCGGCGAAAACGCCGACTCCTGCGTTATCACGGCCTTGATAAGATTCTCGTCAACGCCGTATGCCGCCGAAGCCCGCGATATGGCGTCCATGATCGACGCCCTGATCTCCGCGTCGCCGTACTTGTTTATGTAGGCTATGTTCGCGTCCAGGCTGTCCGCGCTGCCTACGCCGGATTCAAGCGCGCCGGCCTCTGCATAGCCGTACTCGCCGTATGCGCCATATTCGCCGAGCCCGCCATATTCACTGTACTCGCCGTACTCGCCATACTCGTCGTACCCGCCGTATTCGGACGCGGGCGCGGCGGCGGCTTCTTCCGGCTCTGGCGGCGGCGCGGGCACGATATTGGGGAAAATGACCGGCCGCATCATCGCGGCCTGCGACTGGGCCGCAGCGCCCAGTGCGCCGCCGCTCGCCGCGCCCTGGGCAACGCCAAGCGCGCTGCCATTCGCCGCGCCCTGCGCCCCGCTCTGGCCGGCGGCAGGCACGTTGCCCTGACCGGCGCCCAGCGCCCCGCTCTGTGCGGCATAGGCCGGAGTAGCGCCGCCAGCGCCCGCTCCCGCGTCGGCCCGCTCGGCAGCCTGCGCCTGCGCACCCGCCGCAGCCTGCGCCTCCATGCTCTTTGCCAGCTGCTCGCTAAATGACAGCGCCGCCGTGCTCAGCAGGCTCTGAGAAGCGGACGAGGCCGAATCCAGCGCCGCCTGCGCGGACGCAAGCGCGTCGCCGCCCGCCAGCCCCGCGGCGGACGCCTGCAATGCAGACGCCTGCAACGCGGACGAAGCCTGAGCCGCGCTCAGGGCCGAGCCGGCAGACGCCGCCGTTTCAGAAGACGCAGGAGCGGACGCGGATGCCTGCGCCTGCGCCTCGGTCCCGTCCCCGCTGGAAAACCCGGCCAGCCGGACGGGCACGCGAGACTGAATCTCGACAAATTTGCTCTGTATAAACCCGCCTATGCTCATGTCCATGCGATAAATCTCCCGAAAGCGACATTCGCGCGCCGCCAGCCGCGCCCCTTTTCACATTACATATTATATACCACCCGCGCGTCAAGCAAAAGCTAAAAAAACGCCCGTTGATTTTATACTGACGAGCATTTGAATTTACCATAAACGCGAGTCAGTAATACTCGTTTCCTCTGTCCGACCGCAAATTGCGGTCGGAATCCCAATCGAACACGAGTATATCAACTATTCGACCAAACGAGAAATTATACTCGTGAGCGATTTGCGCCAGCTGAAACATTACGCCGGCTTTCGCCGCGCCCGCCCGTCCTCTATCGCGTACACCGTGTCGGCCGCTGACATCGTGGACTCGCGGTGCGAGATTAGGACGGCCGCCCGCCCCTCCGTGCCCTCCCGCAGCGAT